>UNSJ01000033.1 GCA_900548405.1 Candidatus Gastranaerophilales bacterium
TGGGAATATAAATATTGGAAAGGGGGTATTCGGATAATTTTTGATTAAAAATTTGTTTTTTTTATGCAAATTTTTCGTGTGACAAATTTCTGAAAACCTTTACAATTCATTAGTTACGAATAAATGTTAATAAATGTAAAGAAATAAATCTGATATAGCAATTATATACTCAAAAAATACTTTATTAATATGTAAGCAATATGAAACACACAAACAAGATTAAATAAACACGAGATATAAACATACACACTATTTACACTACCTACTACACACTAACCTTCTACACACACGAGGAATTACTAAAAGAATTCCAAACTCTATCGAAAGATAGGGTTTTTTTTTGTGCTACGCACGTAGATAATTATGACATTGGTGGGTAAACTATATCAATATATTTCTGATAATCTTTAGATTCAAAAAATCCTGCTGAAAATTCAACACAGTTGTAACCTGATTGCTGGGCTTCAGGAACTTCTATCGGCGGTCCGGCAGGGGTTGAACGGGAAGGATTTTTAGGGTTTGAAATTACACCTGTGCTGCGTAAAAGAGTAATTAAAATTGATTTTTCTTTTACTTCGTATTCGGTTAATCCTTGAGTAATTACCCCGAAGCCTTGTGTGCCGACATATCTTTGCATTGGAGCAAAGTTTGTTTTAACTTCTATTCCGCGTTCTTTTGGAAGGTGTTTTCTCATATCATATTCAGGATTAAATTCACGTTTTATGATTGAGTTCATATCCTCTGAATAAGTTTCTGTAACTGGTTGTTTCAGGTTGAATTTTACCTGCCAGATTTTATTTTTTAGTTTGTTATCCCATTCGATTTTAAAGTTTATAAGTTCGCCTATATCTACTTGAACGTCAAAAAAGCTTGTTTTTATAATGTTGTTTTTGAATGAATAAACTTCAGCGACTTCGCCTTTATCATCTTCAACCGCACCGAAGTTATAAGTGTCGCCTTCATCTTGAAAACGCACAAATTGCATTTCGACATTGCCTATTCGGATTTTGCCGTTTTTCACCTCAAAGTTTATTTCAGGCTTAACGGCATGTGACTTTTTAATAGTGTATATAGTTGTAAAATCTTCTGTTACAGGAATTTTCTGTGTGTCATAAAGAAGCGAATTTTCAACACCGAAATGCTTTGAGATTACTTTGTATTCGGGAAGCAAGTCTTTGCTTTGCATAACAGGTGTTTTAAAGTTGTGTTCAAGACGCAGTTCTTCAATAATTGTATTTGCGATTTGAAGTATTTTTTCATACCTTGTAATGTTTTCGCGATGAACCAAATCTGTTGAACAACCGCAAATCCCGTCGTGTGCCTGATTTTTTAGTAAAAGTTTGTAAGCATATTCTATAACACTATTGTACTTTGAGCCGTATTTTTTCTGTAATTTATCAGCCAGCTCAAGCATATACGTGCATTTTATGTTATACTGCTTAACTTTCATTCTAGCTGAATAAGAGCCCTGTAAAATAAATGTTTTGCTGTTGTCTCTAAGCTCATCGTTCCATTCAAATTGTTTAAAGTTGTCTTTAACAAGTTCAAAATACTCAAATGGAGTTGAAAGCTTAATCTCATAATTCTCAAGTAATTTATTTACCTGATGGATTTGTTCTGATATATCTTTTTCAATACCAAGATGGTCTGCACCAATAGGAAGAAGCAGATATTCTCCTGATTTTTCAGCTATTTTGTCTAAGTTGCCTTTGAGCCATTCAGCTTTTTGTTCAATTGTCATCGAAGCTGAGAAGATATCCATGAAATATCCGCGCACAAGATTAATGGTATTTACTCCGTTAAAAGTGAATTCAGACGGAAAATCTCCGCATCCGCGCCAAACAACACATTTATCTATACCGTATTCTTTTAAAATCGGAGGAATATTTTTACTGTGCCCGAAAGTATCTGCTAAATATCCGATAAAATCAGTACAGCCAAAGTCTTTTGATATTTTTAAACCGATTTCAAGATTTTTTTCAAAAACAGTTCTGTCTGTTAAAAACTCGTCAACAAGTGTATAAAAAGGACCGATAAAAAGTTTTTTTTCAGAGATTAGCTGACGGATTAAAGCTTCTTTTTCAGGTCTTATTTCCAAATAATCCAGTAATGCGCAGACCTGTCCGTCAAAATAAAATGACGGGATTTTGTTGTTTTCCAAAAGTTCCAATACGTTATCAAATACGCGTAAAAGTCTTAATCTGAAAACTTCATATTCTCTGTACCATTCTCTATCCCAGTGGGTATGTAGATAAGCAATAACTGTCTTTTTCATATATATTTTGTAACATATTTATAAATATAGTGCAAAGGCTTAACAAAACAGTTATAATAATAAAAGAAAAACGAAAGGAGCAACCAGCGTAGCCGCTGGACCCTCAACATTGGGTTATGCATAAATATTATAAAAAAAGAAAGGAGCAATTATGAAAAGATTAGAATTTCGGGGGGGGGGCATAATCTAAGCTCCACACAAGGGTTTACACTCGCAGAGGGTGCTACGCACAGGGACCCCGCTTTTCGATTAAGTATCGAAAAGAAGGGGGAAAAAGGACACTGTCAACGTCGTTTCGGATTTACTCTTGCTGAGGTCTTAGTCACCCTCGGTATTATCGGCGTGGTTTCTGCTATGACAGTACCTTCTTTGATGCAGAACTATCAAAGACAGTCTTATGTTGTCCAGCTGCATAAAGTTTACAATGAGCTTTCTCAAGCATTATTGAGGTATCAGACTGATAAAAATGCTGTTAATATTACTGAAGCAGGTTTGAATTCAACTGCAGCTGTTCAATCATTTATAGAAAATTATATGAAAGTTGTTGCCAAATGTGATAAATTGCAATCTCCTTGTTTCTCTGACAGTTATAAGACAATGGGTGGAAACAGTTTTACAGGGCACAATGTTGATACTAAAACATATGTGCTTGCAAGCGGAGCAGCATTAAGACCTTTATATACTTTGCAAGGTAATAAAATAATTAATATCGGGGTTGATATAAACGGACAAAAGGGGCCAAATATTCTCGGGCGTGATTTGTTTTATTTTGCTATATATAAAAATGGGTTAATTGATGATTTTGGTGCAGTAGAAGATGATGCTCCCTTAACAGAAGCCCAAAGGCAAAGTGTATTTAACCTTGCGTGTAACAAAGCTGATACCGGAAGCGGTTGGGGGTGTTTGGGTAAAATTATGAACGACAGCTGGCAAATGAATTATTAAGATATCATTATTAGTATTTTGTATATCCTTTAGTCGAATAGAATATTTTTATATCTTCATTTAACCTTTCTTTTAAAGAGGTGAGGTTAAATGAAGAAATTATTATTATTAACAGGTGTATTGTTATTTTGTGTAACTGCTGCTCAAGCAGGAATTTTATCAAGATTTTTTAATCCGTACGGATATAATAACTATTATTATCCGCCGTCAAACGTGCGCTACTATAACAGCAGTTATTACCCTAATACAAATTATTACAATAACTATAACAGAACAAATTATCCGAATAATGCTTACAGGTATAACAATTACAATAATTATAACAGATACAATAACGGATACAGAATGTACAACAATCCGTATAGAAATAACGGATATTACAGACAGCCGATTATACACAGAAATGTTATTAACAGAAAAAGCATGAATAATTCTAAAGAAGTTAAGGTTGCAAGCCAAATTAAAGACCTGGACAAGCTTGAAAGAAAAGTTTTAAGACAAACCTATGAAGGCGATTCGGTAAAGAACCGTATTGAAAGGCTTGAGCAGGGAATGTTCGGTGCAGTTCAAACAGGTGATATATATGAAAGATACGACACACTAAAACGCATGGCAAAAAATAATAGCGGGTTTCAAAGTGCATATAACGCAGGGTATCCTTCAGCAGGTTACGGAAACAGTTATGCACAAAACAGTTATCAACCTCCAATTTTTACAGGCAGCTCAGGCGGAGGCTGGAGAAATACACTCTGGGGTAATTTCAAAAATCAGTTTGTAGGTTTGCCAACAGGTCTTACACCGCAAATGGATCCGGCTTACATGGATTATTTTGAAGCAGAAAGAGCTTTGTCAGGAGCAGGAGAAGGAATTGATTACAGAACAAACACAGGATATTACAAATCAAATACACAGAGAAGTTCCGGGACAGGCGTAACAATTTTAGATTGACTTTCTACTGTTTATCATTAAATCAATATCATACATATAGATGTTTATAACACTCTTATAATAAGTCATAATGTTCACAAAGAGTGATATAAGATGCCTTTCAGATACAGATTACAAAAAGTTCTGGAATTCAGAATTCGTAAAAAAGAAGAACAGCTTCTGGTTGTTCAAAAAGCTCAGCAGGCAGTATTAATTGCAGAAGAGAATATCAGAAAAAACGAAGAAGAAATCCGAACAACAAAACTAAACATGCGTCAGGCAGATCCAATGATGTATGAAACTTATGATAAGTACCTCATACACCTTTGGGAAAAGGCAGAACAACTCGAGGAAATTCGTGTTGAAGCCCAGCGAAGACTTGATGAAGAAAAGGCAAAACTGGTAAAACTTGAGCAGGGCGTAAAAGTTCTTGAGAAGCACAAAGAAAAAAACAGAGAAGCTTATATCGCAGAAGAAAAAGCAGCGGAGCTCAAAAAATATTCAGAACTCGGTGTAACAAGGTTCTTCCACCAATCGCAGGAAAGACATGAGGAAGAAGAACTCGAAATCTTAAAACAGTTAGAACAAATAGATGGAGGTAGTTAAAAAGCAATGAATGTAAGTACATCTTCAGCAGCTGCAACGGCAAGCACTTCCGATGTCAGCAGTACGCAAACACAAAGCAAGTCTTCAAGCAGCTCTAAAGCTGATAAATCTTTTGAAGATGAAATAAAATCTGCTTCCAACTCAGATTCTAAAGAAGTTTCAGAAGATACAAAGGCTCAAGCGTCATCAGAAGATAAAAAAGCTTCACAAGAATCCTCCAAAGATTCTAACAAGGATGCAAATAAACTTAATAATGAGTTGAAAGATCCTGACAGTATTGTACCTCAAGATATTTACACCGGTGGTATTAATTTCACGGATTATAAATACGGCAACGGAAATCAATTAATTCTTTCGCAAAATATTCAAGATTTAATAAATACAAAAGATATGATGAGTGCTGTAAGTTCAGCATCTTTAGCCTCTGATTACGACACTGTTAATATGTCTGACAGTGATGCTATGTTTTTTGTAAATTTAACTCAAAATACAGATATGTCTATGCAGAGTATTGCAGGACAAATAGAAAATGCATTGCAGGATAATGTTGAAAATGTTCAACAGAATATAAAAGTTTCTGCAACTCTTATGAACAAGCTTGCTGAGTCTATGAAAAATAATCAATCATTCCGTATTGATTTTGACAAAGATGTTTCTGTCATTATAAAAGTTAATAAGGACGGCAGCTTAATGGCAAACTTTATTCCGGGTGATAAAGCGGTAGAACAATATTTAAAAAATAATATTGCATCATTAAGGCAGCGCTTTGATGAACAAAACCTGCAATATTCGGAATTGAGTTACAGCAACTCAAGACAACAGCAGCAGCAAAATCGTAAAAAGGAGAAGAACAATGAATGATTCTTTTATTACGGCACTTAACACCCAAAAATCTACAACCAACTGGATTGATGTTATTGCTCATAACATGACTAACGTTTATACACCTGGCTTCAGGGAACAGCAGGTTAATTTTAAAACCTTCCTGGGAGGTGCTATTGCCGATGATTATGATAAAAAGATTAGTCAGGGTAAATCTACTCCGGGTACTTCTCCCGAAAACCTATATCTTGAAGGTAAGGGCTTTTTCCTTGTAAAAAATTCCGAAGGTAAAAGTATCTATACAAGATTGGGAGAATTTACTTTTGATAAAGAAGGTGTTTACAAAGACAGAAGCGGTAATACTGTTCAAGGCTATATCTTAAACGACAAAGGCGAGATTATGCAGGGGACAAAATCAATTTCAGCGGACCTTTATCAGGAAACAGCAATGAAAGGCGGAGCTGTTGATATTCCGACTACAAATATTAAACTTTGGATTGATCCGAATAACGGTAAATATTTAGGTAAATACGACGACTATGAGATTAAAGGCGACGGAACTATTTACGGTAAAGCTGACGGAGGTAAAAGGTCAGTTCCTCTTTACAGAGTAACAACAAGAAACTTCCATAACGCAGCGGCTTTATATGAATTCAAAGAAGGACAGTTTATCGAAACAGAAGAATCAGGCAAACCTGTTTTGGGGGTCGGTGAAATTCGTTCAGGGCTTTTAGAAATGTCAAATGCTGACTTCAAGGGTAATATTTCTTATTATCAAATGGCAAAGCTTCAGTTGGAAGTATCAAATAAATTGATTTCTTCTAACAAAGAATTGCTTGAAGAAGCTTTAAGACTGGTCGGTAATTAGTGTTTAGTTTATATGATGATAATCATAGACCATATATATACATTTAAACTCCATTTTACAAAGAGGCGGAAGCCTCTTTTTTATTGTCAGCGGAAAGCTCTTTTATAATTTCTTTAATCTCATCGGACACATCTTCAGGAGATGAAATATTTTCTTTTACAAGCTCTGCAAATTCGGATTTTTTAAATTCATGCAGCCCTCTGTGTTTGAAAAATTCTTCTAAAAATGCCACTTTTGATGAGCTTTGTGATAAGTTCTCAATCGGTGCAAGCGAAATATTTTGTGTTGCATAGTTCAAAGTTTTAGTTATCAATGAATCAGGCAGCAAATCTTCAAACTCTCCGCTTTTAAGCAAGTGAATTTTATCAATCTCACGCATACGCGGTTTTATTTCACGAAGGTTTTCTTCAGCATCGTTATCTAAAAGTATAAACACAGGTATTTTCAAAGAATCAGCAAAATTATAAAAATATTTTACAACCTGATTTTTGCCTCCGGCTGATATAATGTAAATCCCATGCTCTTTAAAGTTGTAACCGCAAAGCCTTGCAAATTCGGGCAGTAAAGTTTCTTCTGTAATCCCCTCGCATAGAAGTATCTTTTTAACAGGAAATCCGTATGAATTATTTTGAGGAGATGTATCATTTAATGTCTTAAGCCATTTAAGGTTATCAGCAATATCATTTGATAATAATTTTATTGCAGCTTCATAATTAATTTTATTTTTTAAAAGTTTTTGAGTGTTTGCATCCAGCTTAAATACAGAATTTTCATAATCGTAAAGCCGCTGGTTTATTAAATAATTACCTGTTGATTTTTCAAGAGATGAATTTATAATACATTCTGCATAATTTTTAATTGTTTCATAATCCAATTCATCCAGCTCTGATTTTTTATATTTAGGTTCAATAAGATTGTTGGTGATTATATCTTTAAAAACCCTTAAATACTTTGTTTCGGTATCTTTAAATCTTGTCAGTCTGTCTATTGAAATTATAAGTTGTTCTTCTGTGAGCGGTTTAATCTTCAAAATACTTAATCCCTATTGTAACATTTATTAATTATATTATACTGGATATGGCAATTTTTTTTATGTTTGTTTTTTTACTATAATAGTAGTGGAGTGGAATTGTGTACCCGGTAAATTTAAATAATCAGCAGTATAGTAATTATAACACACCTAAATCGGTTAAGGCTACAAAGGTTGAAAACAGTGCACCGGTTCAGGCAAAACATACTTCGTTTACTTCTAATCCTATTATGACACAAATTCCGTTTAATCCGACTTTGACAGCTTCACGTCTTAGAACTGAGCTTTCTTCAAAGGATGAGAAAAACAAGTATAATACTCTTACTAAAATTGCGGACAGGGATACAAAAAAACAGCTTAATATTCTGTTAAAAACAGGTGTTTTATTAAATGCTGATTCCAATGATAATTCAACAACTCTTGATAATTTATATAAAATAGCTACAACTCAGCGTGCTATGGGTTTAAATAACGGTGTGCTTCTAAAAGAAACGGTTTCTACAATAATTGATCCGCACACAATTACTCAGCAGTTTGGTAATATTCCTCCTCAATATGCAGATAAAGTTGCAGCGATTGCAAAAGAGCATGCCAACGAGGTTAATGTTGAACATTCAGGAACTTGTGTAGCTTCAAGTATAGAATTTAATCTGGCTCAAAAACATCCGGCAGAATTTGCAAGATTTGCAGAAGGGCTAAGCTCTCCAAACATGGCTGTTCAAAAAAATATCAAACTGAATAACCTGGCAGATAATACTCTTGATGCGATATGGCTTTTAAATGCGTTTGAAATACCGTATGAAGCTAAAGATTTTGATACTGCAAAATTAACATTTGCACCTGATAAAAACGCAATAATAAGAGCACATATTCAAACAGTAGATAAAGATAAACTTGAACGTTCATCTCTGGATGTATTAATGCAGTCAACATTTATGCAGGTGGGTTCACAGCAATCTTATGATTCGTTAACCGATAAACGTGCAGGCAAGTTTAATCAAAATGATAAAGGATTAATTGAATTTGAAAAGACATTTACGGAATCTGTTGTTGAAGATAAAAATAAAATTTCGGTAACTTATCAGACTGTGGATGAAAATGCAAGACTTACTGGTTATGAAACTGATTTCAATACAATGAAAAAACAAATAACCGATGCATTAAACTTAGGTGAAAACGTAATTATCGGATATACACAGGTTGATAGCAATAATACAATTATTAACGGACATGAAATTACAATTATCGGCGTTAAAAATGATAAAAACGGTAAATTAATCTTTGTTTGTAATGATACCGATGATAATGTATCAAAACCGATTGAATATTCAGAAGACTATCTGCTTCCGAAAATTCACCACGCAGCGCTTCCTCAATCAGTCGTTGCAAATGATGTCAACCTTGTAGAAAACTGGGTTGAAGGACTTAAAACTTATAAGGAATTAAAGAAACAAGCTCAAAATACGCAATTGGCAGCTTAATGTTCTTTAACATTGAGCTCTTTTTTAGCAAAAAAAATCTTGATGTTATTTAATAGTAATAATAGAAGGTGAAAAAAATATGAATTTAATGATAAACGGGTTACCTAAGATAAACTTTAAGGCTGCTCAGCCAATTTCTGCGGGAACAAATCAAATGCCTCAAGCTAATCAGGCTCCTGTAACAGAACCATTGAAAGAAGATACATTTACCAAAACAAATTCAACCCAGGCTCCTGTTTATTCTCAGCCGTCAGTAACTAAAGCTCCAGAATATCCAAAACCTGCTTCTACTGTTGAAACAAGTATTTTTTATATAAATGATAATCACGGTCGAATAGGTAATATGGCTAGAATTTATTCGGCTAAAAAAGTATATGATTCTGTAAACAGTAACAGTACGGCAGACAAACTTGTCTTAGCAGCAGGTGATATATCTGCCGGAGCTGATGAACATATTATAAAAGCAGCTAATGCTTATATGAACGGCTTAGGTGTTGAAGCTATATCTGACGGCAACCATGAATATGATGCCAATCCTGATGTAATAGCTAAATCCAAAGAAAATGCAAAATTTAAAAGTTTAGGAATGAATTTACAAATTCCAAATGGAAATCCGTTAGAAAAAGTTATTGAAAAATCATTTGTTCTTGAAAAGAACGGTCATAAATACGGAATTATCGGTCTTGCTCCTCCTGATTTGCATGAAAGAATTCGAGACAATGAGTCAAGAAAACAGATTGGTGTAGATGAGTTTGAAAAAACCATAAAAGATGTTCAAAATCAGGTTGATGAATTTAACAAACAAGGTATTAATAAAATTATCCTTTTATCTCACTGCGGCTTATCTAAAGACCAGCGTATGGCAAAAGAAATATCAGGGATTGACGTTATAATAGGCGGTCATACTCACGATTTGCTTAAAGGTGTGGTTGAAAATGAAAACTTGTTCTATTCAAAATCAAATGAGCCTGTGATTATTACTCAAGGCGGAAAAGACGGAGAATATTTCGGTGACTTAAAACTTACCTGGGATAATGAAAAAGGAACAATTATAAAAGTTCAAAATAATGTAATAAGTTCTCATGATTTCAAACGTAACAGGGTTTTAAAAGGTGTATTTGACCAGATTTTAGGTAAACCGGAACATTTGGGTGAAATCAAATCAGCTTCGGGACCGACAAAAAACAGACTAATTGATCCTAACCCGAATGCATATTTTATTATGGATGCCGTAAGACACGAATTTGATACTGACTTGGCACTTATTAATGTAGGAAATGTACGCGGTTTCTTTGAAGCAGGTCCTGTTGATTCAAGACAGGTATTCGAAGTTGTTCCGTTAAAGAACAATATGGTTAAGATGAAGCTTACAGAAAAAGAAGTTGTTGATGCATTGAAAAATGGTGCAAAATCATTTATTAATCCAGGAAATAAACCAAGTATCGTAATTCCTTCAGGATTAAAATATACAGTTACAAGAAACGGTGAAATAAAATCTGCAACTTTCATCGACAAAAACGGAAAAGAAACTCAAATAGATATTAACAATCCTAATCCTAATAAAATTTATACCGTTGCAACAGATGACTTCTTTGCATCAGGCGGAGATAATCTAATATCAAATAAGATTGCAACAAATGAAATCGATGAAAGATTTGACTATGATAAAGACAAACTTACTTGTGACTATATTAAAAAGTTAAATCAACCTATCGAAATTAAAGATGACGGAAGAATAACGGTTATTGATTAGTATCCGTATAAATCTTTAGAGTTCAGATATTCTTTAACTGTATTTAATGAAGCCTGAACAATACGTGTTACACGTGAAGATGAAAGACCAACCTGTTTGGCTATATCTTTAACCTGCATATTTCTGTAAAATCTGTATTCAACAACAGTTCTTTCTTTTGGAGGAAGCTTTGCAATAGCTTCTCTAATCATTCTGCCCATTTCTGAAATTTCTGCGCTTTCATCAGGCATGGCATGATTATCTTTCAAGAAATCAAACGGAGAATCGTTATCGCTTGCAGCTGCTGCAAGTCCGTCTATGGAAAGCACTGTTTCGTAAATAGCTTCACGAACTTTTGCTTTTTTCATATCCATTCCGTCAACTGCTTCTTCTTCTTCGTATTCTTCGTCAGGTTTATGTTTTAAAGAGTACCATTTATATCTTATTCTTAATTCGTTTCTTATTGCCCAGCGTACAGCCGTTGCAATATATGCAGCATTGTATCTTTCAAGCTGCTCGGGAGTTTTATTTTCAATAAGTACTTGAATCGCTATAATTCCGATAGAAACAAGTTCTTCATATTCAACCATGTGGGATGGAATACGTCTTTGTTCAACTTTAGCAACTTTTTGTACTATTTCTAAATATTCTTTTATTTTACTTTTGTTTTGCATAATCATGATTATAATTATAATATCATAGAACTTATTTTATTCTACCTTTATTTGTTGTATTTTTCAAGTTGTATACAAAAAGCAAAATTTCAGCGATGGCTTTGTACAGCTCAGGCGGAATTTGCTGGTTTAGATCTACCATTTTATAGAGTGCACGTGCAACAGGAGCGTTTTCAATCACCGGAATGTTGTGTTCGCGTGCGATTTTAATGATTTTCTTTGCAATCAGTTCTGTGCCTTTTGCAATAAGCATAGGAGATGCCATTTCTTCTGCTTTATATTTAAGAGCACAAGCTATGTGAGTAGGGTTGGTTACAACAAAATCAGCATCAGGAACCGAATCCATCATACCTTTTTGAAGCATTTGCATACGGCGCTGCCTGAGGGCTGCCTTTACGTTAGGATCACCTTCCGTGTTTTTGTATTCATCCTTAATTTCTTTAAAAGACATTTTTTGGTCTTTTAAAAACTTCCATTTAGTTACACCGTAATCTGCTGCAGAAATTACAAGGAAGGCAATGCAGGCTTTGAAGATAAAGTCTGTAATGAGTTTGCCGAATTCTATCATAACAGCGAAGTTATTATCAATTGCAGCAAGCATCAAGATACTTTCAATATGCTGCATATATACGCTGTAACCTATAAAGCCCAATAAAACTACTTTTACTATGTTTTTAAACAGTTCAAAAAGTGTTTTGACAGACATAATATTTTTAAAATATTTTGTCGGGTTCAATTTATCAAGTTTGGGCATTAAAGGAGCTGTGGCAACAAGCGGACCTACCTGAATAAAATCTGCCATAATTGCTACGAACCACGCTACAAAAAGTATCGGTCCAATAATTAATGCAGCGCATTTTATTGTAACTGTCATTATGTAAGTTGTTCCGACTTGCGATAGGTGTGCATTCGGTATCTGTTCATAAAGCAGTGTATAAAGCTGTATAATTTGATCCCAGACAAAAGGTGCAAGTCCGAAAATTACCGAAAATAAAATAAGCAGAGAAATAGCTGTTGAAAAATCTTTTGACTTTACAACCTGACCTTCTTTTCTTGCCTGCTCGAGTTTTCTCGGTGTGGCATCAAACTGTTTATCTTCATCACCCATCTGCTATTCCTTTAATGAATATTATAGCATGGTCAAGAATTTATGATTTTTACTCCTGAACTTGTTCCTAATCTTTCAGCACCTGCTTCAAGCATTTTTATTGCTGCTTCTTTATCTCTGATTCCGCCCGATGCTTTTACTCTCAAACCATACGGAGAAACTGTTTCATACATTAATTTAACATCTTCGGCTTTAGCACCTGTACCGTTTTTTACAAAACCTGTTGAAGTTTTTACAAAATCAGCTTTTGCTTCAATGCACAACTCACAGGCTTTTTTAATTTCGTCTTTTTCAAGTAAATCAGTTTCTAAAATTACTTTTAACGGTTTGTCTTTGCAGGCTGCTTTAACTGTTTTTATGTCATTGATGATAAATTCATAATCTTTGTCCTTTAGTTTAGAAACATTAATTACCATATCAACTTCATCAGCGCCGTCTGCAACTGCCTTTGAAGTTTCATATGCTTTTACATCACTTCTGTTAGCTCCAAGTGGAAAACCAACAACAGTAACAATTTTTACATCACTGTCTTTTAAATTTTGTTTAGCAAGGCTTACATACAAAGGATTTACACAAACTCCCAAGAAATTATGTTCTTTTGCTTCATCAAAAAGTTTTATAAAATCTTCTTTTTTTGCATCTTGTTTTAGCAAAGTGTGCTCAATGTGTTTGTTTAAATTTTCCATTTTTCCCCCTTATAATATGTTATTTAAAATTTGTGATGTTGAATAAGATTTATTCAATGTGAAGAAATGCAATCCCATTACATTGTTATTGATTAATTCTTCGCATTGTTTTGATGCGTATTCAATACCGAGCTCAGTCATTGATTTTGAATCCTCTTTATATTTATTAATTTTTGTTTGAAGGTTTTCAGGTATTGCCACTCTTGCAAGCGATGTCATTTTTACAATTTGTTTATAGCTTTTTATTGGCATTATTCCCGCAATTATCGGAATATTTATTCCTTCATTTCTTACAAGTTGTACATATTCAAAGAATTTATTGTTATCGAAAAATAACTGTGTAAAAATTGCATCAGCTCCTGCTTCAACTTTTTTCTTAAGGTTTATGATATCAGATTTTATATCAGGGCTTTCAACATGTCCTTCGGGGTAACCTGCAACACCTATTGATAAATTTGTTTTTGCTTTTATATAATTTACAAGTTCATTGGCGTAATTGAAATCATAGTGGCGAAGTTCCGTGTTTTCGGGAATGTCGCCGCGTAAAGCCAGAATGTTTTCTATGCCTATATTTTCTATTTCTTTTAATCCTTCTTCAACACTTTTTTTGCTGCTTGTAATACAAGTAAAATGAGGCATAACATTTATACCTAGATTTTGAATATCTTTAAGCAGTTCAAAAGATTTGTTCTCTTTTCCGCCAGCTCCGCATGTTAGAGAAATAAATGCCGGGTTATATTTATTTAATATTGTAATTTCTTCTAAAAGCTTTGCTTCATCATCCTTTTGGGGGAAAACTTCAAACGAAATAACTGTTTTATTATTGTTATAAATCTCTCTCAACTTCATAAACAGATTATAACATGAATTTTTGATATATAATTTAATAAGTATGAACACAGCTGTTTTAAAAAGAATAAGATTTGGAAGATATATATTTGCACTTGTAATGACCATATTAATGGTTGCAATTGCAGAGATAAGCGGTGAAAAAGAAATAATTTTTCCTGAAATTGTTGCGCTTACAATCGGGGCTTGGATTTCCGAGAGGCAGCCTTGGAACAGCAACAAAAGAAAAATGTTTTTACTTGTTTCGCTGGCATCTGTTGTAGGTGTTTGCGTAGTCAGATATATGCATGTGCCTTTAATTGCCGAAGTTATAATGTGTTTTGCTTTTACAGGTATTGCTCTTACCTTAACGCGTACAACTTTAATTCCTATCATTTCCGCTTGTATTCTGCCGGTTTATCTTCAGACAACAAGCTGGGTATATCCTATTTCTGTTACAACTATGGCGCTTGTTATAATTTTTATGCAGTGGTGTATGGAAAAATTCGGTCTGCGTCCGCATAACAGTTACGAGCCTTGTCATTTTGATTATAAGATTGAATTAAAAAAGTGGTCCAAGCTTATTATTGTATTTTCTTTGATAGCTCTTATTCCCTTTAATTGTAATGCAATATATTTTATTGCTCCGCCATTAATCGTAACTTTTGCCGAATTTGCAAATGCAAAAAGTCCGTTGAGGAAATGTCCGATAAGAATATTTTGGATACTCGTTCTTGCATCAGCATCAGGAACGATTTTGCGTGAAGTTTTAAATATGTATTTACATCTTCCTCTTGCTTTGTGTGCTGCAATTGCCTGCATGATATTGTTTGCAACTTTTGAAAGAGCGCATACATTGTTTCCCCCGGCAGGCGCTATACTGTTAATTCCAATGATTTTAAGATTGGAAGATTTAAGATATTTCCCGTTTGAAGTTGCAGTCGGGGCAGCAATATTGATTCCTGCTGCGATGCTATTATTCAGAGAAAAGAAAATAACTTTATGATAATATAATTTCTATGGATATTAAATCTAGGCTAAATGTTGTTACAGGAGATATATTGGGCGGGTTAAATGCCGCAATAATTACACTTCCGCAGGCTCTTGCTTTTGGTGTTGCGACAGGGTTCGGAGCTAGTGCAGGTATATGGGGAGCTATTATTCTTTGTTTAATAGCAGGCGTGTTAGGAACTAAAGTACCTATGATATCAGGGGTTACAGGTCCCGTTGCAATTGTTGTTGCTTCTGTTATGCATGCTTTAAACAAAGACATGGGTTCTGTAATCTTCATTATATTTATGGCAGGAATTTTCCAGATTTTATTATCGCTTTCGAAATTACCGGAGGTGGTAAAATATGTTCCTTATCCTGTTATATCCGGGTTTATGAACGGAGTTGGCGTCATCATTATAATTATGCAGCTTAACCCGCTTTTAGGTCTGCCTCCTTGTTCAAACACAATTGAAAGTCTTGAATGTGTTTATAACTCCTTGCATGCAGTTAATATAGAAGCGTTTGCAATCGGAGCTTTGACATTGTTGATTGTATTTCTTTTTCCTAAAAAATGGAACAAGTATGTGCCATCGCAAATTCTTGCTCTAATAATTTGTACGTTAATTTCTATAAAAACAGGGTTAAATATACCGAGAATTGATCAAATATCGATCTCGCTTCCTGCAATTGTTATGCCTCATACAAATTTACACGATTTGATAACATATATGCATTATGCGGTTACGCTTGCAGTAATTTTATCGTCCGAAAGTCTGCTGACAGGTCTTGTTTGTACATCAATTACAAAAGTTCAGCTGCCTCCCAGAAGGCTTTTATCGGCTCAGGGTTTAGGTAATATGTTTTGTGCCCTTACCGGTTCTTTACCCGGCTCTGCTGCTACAATGAGAACTGTTGCAGCATTGAAAACAGGTGCATCAACAAGGCTTGCAGCTGTTGTTACCCCTTTAGTTCTGGTGCTTTTATTATACAAATTTTCAGGGTTTGTTGCTGATATACCTTTAGCTGTGCTTGCAGGTATATTGATAAAAATCGGATATGATATCATTGATACGAAATTTTTAAAAGTTATTAAATTAGCACCTAAAGATGATTTATATGTTTTGACATTAGTGTTTTTACTGACTGTATTTTATAATCTTATAGTTGCAGTAGGCGCTGGTGTTGTGCTGGCTGCGCTTCTTTATGCCAAAAAAGTTGCTGATAATGCAAAACTTGTTGCTAATGAAGTTTATGACAAAGATATTATTAAATTAGAAAAAATGCTTGAAAAGGATTATAAACACAAAATTCGTGTTGTACATATTAACGGAGCGTTTTTCTTTGGTTCTGCCACCCAGCTTATTTCACAGTTTGATGAGTTTCTTGGAACCAGATATTTAATACTTGTATATGACAGTGAAAGTCTTTTGGATATATCAGCAATGTTCGCGCTTGAAGATATTATTCTGCGCTTAAAATCCCAGCACATTAAAACTTTAATGGTTATTAAAAATCAAGAAGTATATAACCAGTTGAAAAATTACAATATTGTTTCTCAAATCGGTGAATCAAGAATGTTTTTTGATGAAATAGAGGCAATAAATCACGCAAAACAATCTTTTAAAAAACGTGTTAAAAAGAAATATTTCGGCAAATCTTGATAACTTATTTATAATTTGTTATAATAAAGAAGAAAAACGAAAGGAGCAATTTATGAAAAGATTTAGTTACGTCGGGGGGGGGGCAACCGTTTAAGCTCCTATAACAGAGGTTTCACACTAGCTGAGGTATTGGTGACACTCGGCATTATTGGAGTGGTTTCTGCTATGACAATTCCTGTTTTACAGGGAAGCAGTAAAGAGGCTGAACTTGTTACAGGCCTTTTGAAATTTCATTCCACATTAAGCCAGGCTGTTATGATGTGGAGAAATAACACAGGAGCAATTGATATAGCAGGTAGTGATGCTGATGCTTCAATCTTTGATTCTACTGCAAAAGAGCTGAAATATACAGCCAAATGTGTAAAACGAGAATGTGCGACTGTAAGTTGGCTTCCTGATTATTCTTATGATTATCTGGGAGTAAAAGGCACAAATGTAACGTTCGGTGCTGTTGCAAAGAATGGTCATGGAGATGCGTGCTATCTTCTTGCAGATGGTATGACATTTTGTCTTGATATCAATCCAGATAATTATTGTGTTACGGTTGATGTAAACGGTAAAAAGAAGCCTAACAGAGTGGGACGTGATATTTTTAGTTTTACAGTTGGTTATAACGGGCACGATGTAACTCCGGAAGAATTGCATTGTTCAAATAGTACGCATGTACTTACTACACACGGAACCTGCTGTATAGCGGAAGGCAAATGTGATGCTTCAAATTTGGACCCTACGCAAAAAGGAGGGGCCGCTCCAACATCTTATGTTCTTGTCACGAAAAAACTTCCTCCGATATACAACGGCAAATAATAAAAAAGCCTTGATGTTATTCAAGGCTTTTTTATACTTAGAATTTATATTCAGGAATGACAAACGGCTCGTTGTTCGCATCTTTATCCACAAATTTAAGATAATATTCCATAGCTTTGTCTTTGGTTTTATCATAGAATTCATCTGATATAAAGCTTTTATGCAATGCTGTTCTGTCGCCGGAATAATTTCCCAATACATTTGCATAAGTTTCTATAACGGCTTTGTCAGAACCTCCTCCGTATGCTTTTGTTTTAGCATCAGTTCCGGAAGGTCTTATTTCTATGTATTTGTCAGTGAATTCCAAATATGTTCCGTCACCGACAAACTTTATTGATTTCAAGTTATCGAAGATTAGGCTTTTAAATGCATCATTTAAAACTTTTCTCACATCTTCAATTGTCATAAGTCCTTCTCGTACGGCAATAGCCATTGAAAGGTAGAATAAGTCATTTTTTGTACGTTTAGCTTCACCTGCAACCTTGTCAGTTTTTAACTTGTTTATGTCAGGTTCTGATTCGTTATAATACGCAATATCAACACGAGTGTCATAACGTCCGATAATATCGTTTTCTTTAAATATTTCAACAAGATATTCCGAAAGTGAAACTTGAGCTTTTTGAAGTTTTGAAATCAGTGCAGATGCAACAATAATTGCTTCTGTTGCACTTTTTTCTCTCATAGCAATAGCTTTTCTTCCTGCAAGTGATTCAATAAGCTCTTCCGTGCCCATAATCATTCCGCCTGATTCTTCACCGCCGAAAAGCAATCTTGGATTTACGCCCAAATTAACGGGTGCACCAAAGACATCATCAATAATTATTTCTTTTTCAGGAGAATTTTTAAGTTTTAATTCAACCTTTTTCATAATGTTAGCAATTTCTTTAAAGCCTACCGGTACATTAACAACTTTAATTCCCTGTTTTTTAGCCCATTCATCCCATGAAATTGCAGAAGCTGTTGTTTTAATCATAAATCTGGGATGCTTGTCCCATAAACCTTGGATTTTTAATTGTTTTGCCCAAAAATCCATTAGCATAAGAAAAGCCTGATTTGCCGTAAATATTGTAAGGATTAACTCTTCATTTAATTTAATGTAATCAATTCCTGCTGATTCAAGTTCAGGTATTGTGCAGGCAAATTCTGTCTGCGCAATCGTAAGTCTGTCATGATCAGGGTCTGTTATTAACACAGCAGTACCGACAGGCATTTGGGTAAGTTTATCTTCATAATGCAATGTTTCAATTACAGGAAAAAATTTTTCTCCGCTTTTTCTTTTTGCTGTCACTGTTGCATCAACAGAATAATCATAAAATGCTTTTTCACCCTTTGGTGTTGTATCGTATTTGCCTATCGAATGGAAAAAAGGGTCTTCTTCAATATTAAACCATATAAATTTATCTGATATTCCAAGTTTTTCTAATACTCTGCTCAGTGTTCTGTATGCTGAACCGCCTACGTTCTCAATTACGATTTTATCTTTAATCTCTTTAATAAGGTCAAGATTTATTTTTTGAGCAACACCCGATTTAAGATAATCTACATATAAATCTACTCCGTCATTTAGCTTTGTCATTATTTTTTCATCTATTAGAGGATTATCTTCGGCTGAAATTTTTATTTCGTATGTGCCGTTTTTCTCTGTTTCCTTAAATATTTCCTCAATTTTATCAACAAACTCTAAAGATTCTTCCGGCAAATACTGGCTTCCTTGTGAGTTTAAATCTTTAGTTGCGTTTTTTACTGAAATACCATGACTGGAGGTTATGTATTCACCGCCGAGCAAATCAAGCTTGAAAGCTAAAAATGAAGCCAGCCATATAGGAATACTTTTTCTATCTTTCGGCACCAATGTTTTAATGCCGTTTGCTGCTTGAATTCTGGCTATGGCATCAAGAAAAAGCTCGGAGTTATATCTTACTTCCCGTCCTGCGACTTTTATAATTTCTTTTCCTTTATATTTTTCTTTGGCTACAAGTGCTTTTGCCAATGTAGCAAGCACAATTCCTACTAAATTAATAGGAAATCTCGTATCTTCAGGATAAAGAATATTTTGAGGACCTCTTATGCCTGCTGTTGATACTTTTGCCTCTTTTGCATAGTTGGCAAACCATTCTTCAAGGTTTAACCCTTCAGGATTTTTGTCTTTATCATAAGGTTTTAAATGTTCTCTTTTTAATGTAAATGTGAATTCTCCATTATTAGAAAAATCCATTAAATTTAAATCTTTTATATAATCAGGTGTTTTTTCATAAACACTTTTAAATAACTCATTTTCCAGTTCTACATTTGAAGTTTTCATTGTTCTCTCCTTAAATTTTCTTGTAATTAATATATATAAAAAACTTGTAATATGCAATCTTTGAGGATATAATTTAATAAAACAGTTAGTGTATTATATTGCGAGGAAATAAGATGTTTGGACATAAGGAAAAGGAATATACTAAAAGAAATGCATCTGAATTTAATTGCTGGAGAACTTTTTTTCAAATTCTTGTATGCAAAATGTTTTATATGATTAGGTATAAATTCGTATACAGATTAGAAGTACACGGTTTGGAAAATGTACCTAAAGATAATGCATATATAGTTTGTCCTAATCATTTATCTACATTGGATCCTCCTTTAATATGCGGAGTTATGCCGAGAAGAGTTTCTTTCATGGCAAAAAAAGAATTGTTTGATATTCCTTTTATCCGTTGGTGGATAGATTGGCTTGGTGCTTTTGCCGTTAACAGAGAAAGTTTAGGACCTTCTACAATTAAAACAGTAATGGAAATTAAAAAAAGTAAATGGGTATTTGGTATTTTCCCTCAAGGCACACGTGGTGAAGTAGGAACAATCAGTGGTGTTACAAAAGGTTTTGCAGGACTTGCAAAAATAACTAAATGTGATGTTCTTCCGGTTGGGATTACAGGTACTCAGGAAGTAAAAAGATGGCCGTTTTCAGGTAAAATTATTGTAAGAATAGGTAAGCCTATTCCTTACAGCAAAAATCCTGATGAAGTAGTGGAAAAATGGATTGAAGCAATTCAAGAACTTACGGGGTTTAAATACGAATCTGAAACCGAAGAAGAATAGTTAGGAGTTTATATGGCAAAGAAACAAAGAAATTATAACAGACGTTACCCTTACGAATACAATATATTTAGAACAATTTTTTATATGTGTTTTATATATGTTGTTGTTATACCTTTTTTGAAAGTATTTTATAATTTTAAAATAACAGGAAAAGAAAATTTGCCGACTAAGGCTAAGTCAGGTAAGTTTATTTATACAGCAAATCACGTTTCTCACTTTGATCCTCCTTTTGTATCTATGGCTTGTATGAGGCCGATTGCCTACATGGCTAAAAAAGAGTTATTCGAAAAAGGCGATAAATTTGAATTCTTTGTTAAACGTTTGGGCGCATTTGCTGTTGACAGAACAAAGCCTGAACTTGCAACATTTAAAACCGTAAGAGATATTCTTGCAACCAGCTGGTCTTTAGGTGTTTTCCCTCAGGGCGGTATAAGACCTTACGGAAAACTTGAAGGAATAAAGAAGGGCTTTGTTGTTATTGCAAAGAATGCTAAAGCTGATATTATTCCTGTTGCAATTGCTGATTGGGACGGTTATCCTAAATTAAAACCGTTTACGAGAAGAAATGTTAATATAAGAATTGGAAAACCTATTTCGTATAAACTGGCTGAAGATGAAGTAATTTATGAATGGTGCAAGCAGATTTCTGAACTGGCTAACTACGAAAACGGTGCTGCTTTGCCTGAATCATATAAAGAAAATCAAATACAAAATGCAATTTAACTTTATTAAATAAATAAGAAAAATCCCTTGATTATATATCAAGGGATTTTTTATGATTTAAAGAAAGAAATTAATGATTATGCTGCTTGAGCTGTTGGTTGTTGCGGGTTCAAAGCCGGTTGAGGTTTTGCTGCCGGTTCTTCCATTTTGCTCAATTTATCTAAAGCTGCAGCAGCTGCTTCTTGAACATTTTTGTCCTGGTCGTTCTTAGCGATTGTGAACAATGTGTTCAAGTCTTGTTTATAAGCAGGTTGTTGGATATAGCTTAATGCTTCAATAGCTGATGTTCTTACCATAGGGTTAGGGTTGTTTTTCAATTGTTCAACAATTGTAACTGCTCCGGGAAGTTCTGTTAAAGGAACTGTTGAGCCTGTTAATTTAGCAACTTCATCGCCGTATAGTTTTTGCATTATTGATGCAGTGAACATTGCATAGCTTTTATTTCTTTCAGATTGTTCCATCGGTGTGATAGTTGTAGCTAATTTTTTATCAGCTTCTGAAAGTTGTTCACCTTTCATTAATTTTTGTCTTGCAGCAATTTGTTCAGCAGTAGGACCTGCTAATTTGCTTGAATCATTATTTACGATTGTAGTTAAAGCATTAATAACTTTTTCGTCTAATAATTCAGTTGCTTTTTGCGGTTCATCTTTTACCATATTTGCAATTTCTTCCATAGCATTTGCTTGAACTTCATAGTCAGGGTTTGTTAATTTAGCGATGAAAGAATTCAAATCAACTTGAGGTGCCATTGGAACAGGTGATTCAACTTCAACTTTCGGAGTATCTGCGGCAGCTGCTTCTGCTTGAGCAGGTTGAGTTACAACAGGAGCCGGAGCGTTAATGTTTTGTTGTTGAATTACTTGTTGAGGAGCAACAGCTTGTGCAACAGCAGGTTCAGCAATTTGTGGTGCCGGAGCTGCA
>UNSJ01000034.1 GCA_900548405.1 Candidatus Gastranaerophilales bacterium
GTGATATATCGCATCACAATTATAATGGAGTTAATATGAAAACAATTAGTGCTTTTACCCTTGCAGAGGTTTTAATTACTTTAGGAATAATAGGTGTTGTTGCTGCTTTAACCATGCCTGCCTTAATAGGTCATTATAAAAAAGAAGAAACAATTTCAAAATTGAAAAAGGCTTACACTATTTTAAATCAGGCTATGAAAAGGTCAGAAGTTGATAATGGCGCATACGAACATTGGGGAAGTGCTTTTGATATGGGACCGGAAGAATATATTAATAAATATTGGGTTCCTTATTTTAATGTTACATCTGTCTGTAAAACATTTGGTGAATGCGGATATAAAACAAATACTCCTTTTAAAAAGTTGGATGGAACAAACGATACAACGGTTGTTGCACATACAAATTTAAGAATCCCTTTTATGACAGCTGACGGAATTATGTATTCAATATCAGCATCATCAGGAGATGCATCAGTAGAAGATAATTCAATATTCATTGACATCAATGGCGGTAAAGGTCCTAATGTTCACGGGAAAGATGTCTTTATGTTTACAAGATATAAAAATAAGGGTGTCTTGCCTTTATGTTATAACAATACAGAGGAAAGAATTGATAACAGCTGTTCTAAAAATGGAGATGGTTACTGCTGTGCTCAAAAAATAATGCAAGACGGCTGGAAAATAAATTATCCTTTTTAGTTTACTACTACTTTCTTAATATTTTTAAACATAATAATTGCATTTTTGACGTGTTAGACGTAGTATGAAAAAAGCACGTTATGAGTGAGTATGTCTTTACACGTGCAAATGAGTGTAAATAGTACAATATTGGAAAAGGTTATGGCTTTAAACTTTCAAGAACTGGTTTTTAATTTACAAAAATTTTGGTCTGATTACGGATGTATTATCCAACAGCCCTATGATATAGAAAAAGGTGCTTCTACTATGAACCCTGCAACATTCTTGCGTTCATTAGGACCCGAGCCCTGGAATACTGCAATGATTGAACCTTGCAGACGTCCGACTGATGCCAGATATGGTGAAAACCCCAACAGATTGGGACATTACTATCAGTTTCAGGTTATTTTAAAACCTTCTCCCGACAATGCTCAGGAACTTTATTTAAAAAGCTTGGAAGCTATGGGAATTGATTTAAAAGAACATGACGTAAGATTTGTTGAAGATAACTGGGAATCTCCGACACTTGGTGCCGCAGGTGTAGGTTGGGAAGTTTGGCTTGACGGTATGGAAATTACTCAATTTACTTATTTTCAGCAGGTTGGCGGTGTAGAAGTTAAACCGGTTGCGTTGGAATTAACATACGGTCTTGAACGTATAGCAATGTATTTGCAAAATAAAGAATCCGTATACGATATTATGTGGAATGACAAACTTAAATACGGTGAAATATTCTTACAAAATGAAATTGAACAGTCTAAATATAACTTTGAAGTAAGTGATGCAAAAGCATTGTTTACAATGTTTGATTTGTACCAAAAAGAAGTTGATAATTGTATTAATGCAAAATTAGTTTTGCCTGCTTATGATTATGTATTGAAATGCTCTCATACATTTAACCTGTTAGATGCAAGAGGGGTAATAAGTAAAGATGAAAGAATTAATTTCATTAACAGAGTCAGAACAATGGCATCTGCCGTTGCAAGATTATATGTAGCTCAAAGAGAAGAATTAGGATTCCCTCTTTGTAAATAATAAATAATAAGGAAACTAAATGGCTGAAAAATTTAACCGCGCGACTTTAACACGCAATTTTTTGAAGACGATTACCAAGATTAAAAACCCTGATGAAATGCTTGCTGAAGCTAAAGCAGAAGGTTTGGAAAAAACTCTCGGAGTTGTAGATTTAATTATTCTTGGTGTAGGTGCTATTATCGGTTCAGGTATATTCGCTGTTGTCGGCATTGCTGCAGCAGGAAATGCTGACGGCTCAATTATCGGTGCAGGGCCGGCTTTGATTATATCAATGATAGTTGCTGCGATTGCCTGTGTGTTTTCAGCTTTATGTTACAGTGAATTTGCAACAATGATACCTGTGGCAGGCGGCGCTTATACTTATACATTTGCCACTTTAGGTGAATTTGCTGCCTGGATGGTAGGCTGGGTTTTGATGCTTGAATATGCAATAGGTTTTATTGCTGTTGCTTGTGCGTGGTCAAATCACTTCGTACAATTTTTAAGCGGTTTTGAAAAAGTTTTGCCTGCTTGGCTTGCGCACCCTCCTGTGTGGCTTGTTAATGATGCATTCAGTGCGGGAAAAATTGTTGCTGATAATCATGATGTATTTGTTCCTCATATTTTTGGAATGCCCGTATGTATTAACCTTCCTGCAATTGTAATAGTACTTTTAATTACCATGATTCTTGTAAGAGGTACTAAGGATTCAACAAAAATGGCAGGAATAATGGTATTTGTAAAATTGGCTGTTATTGCATTATTTGTTTTGGCAGGCGCATTTTTTGTAAGACCTGAAAACTGGACTCCTTTTGCTCCAAACGGTGCTGAAGGTATATTTGCAGGTGCATTTTTAATATTCTTTGCATATATCGGATTTGATGCTCTTGCAACAGCCGCAGAAGAATGTAAAAATCCTCAAAAAGATTTGCCGATAGGAATTATCGGTTCACTAATAATTACAACTATTGTATACGTATCTGTTGCTTTAGTACTAACAGGTATTCAAGACACCAGTGCTGCTGTTCCTCTTGAATTTTTAAAAGCACCGATGGCTTATTGTATGTCATTACATAAAATGAATTGGGCTGCAGGCTTAATTTCAATCGGTTCACTTGCAGGATTAACATCAGTTCTTTTAGTATTGGAAATGGCTGCAACAAGAATTTTGTATGCAATGAGCAGAGATCATTTTATCTCTCAAAGATTCCAAAAGCTGCACCCTAAATTTAAGACACCGGCGTTATTAACCTGGACTGTTGGTATTCTTGCTATTGTAGGAATCTTGACTTTAAATTTAGATGTAGCAGCAGAACTATGTAATTACGGCACATTTACTTCTTTCATAATCGTTTGTGTTGCAGTATTGATTTTAAGAAAGACAGATCCTGAAAGACCTCGTCCATTCAGAGTTCCTTTCTCTCCGGTAGTTCCTTCTTTAGGAATTTTATGCTGCGGCGGCTTGATGATATACAAATCTATGCAGCCATCAGGTTCGGCTTTATTGTTCCCTGTTTGGCTGGGTATCGGCGCAATAATTTATTTGCTTTACGGTTTTGTTAAAAACAGAATCAATGAAAATAAACTTCATAACCAAAAAATAGAACTTAAAAAACAAGAAATGATAAAATAATGGAATTAAAATCTATAATCAACAATGCTTTAAAGAAAAAAAGCCCCGATGAATTAATAGCAATAAGTAAAAAATCAGAGTTGAAAAAAACTTTGAACGTATTTGATTTGATTGTACTCGGAATTGGTGCGGTAGTCGGAACAGGAATATTTACTATTATCGGTACGGCTATTCAGGGCGGTCCTGAAAGCGCAGGTGCAGGTCCTGCCATTGTAATTTCAATGGTAATGGCTGCTGTTGCCTGTGTGTTTTCAGCTTTATGTTACAGTGAAATCGCAGCTATGATTCCTGTTGCAGGAAGTGCTTATACTTACACTTATGCAACTATGGGTGAGTTTATGGCTTGGATGGTAGGCTGGATTTTAATGCTTGAATATGCAATCGGAAATATTACTGTTGCCTGTGCCTGGACAGGTTATTTTGTTCAGTTTTTAAAAGGGTTTAAGCATATATTACCTGATTTTGTGGTAAATTTCCCTATGTGGCTGAGAAATGATTATCGTTTTATGTTTTCATATTGTGATAAGTTCGGATTAGATCCTCATTCTCAAATGCCGTTTATTTTTGATAAAATACCTTTTGCAATTAATTTGCCTGCAATGGTTATTGTTTTGCTTTTGACAATACTTCTAATTAAAGGTGTAAAAGAATCTACAAGATTTGCCAGCATAATGGTAGGAGTAAATATGTTCATGATTATCTCCTTTATAATTGTAGGATCATTTTATGTTAAGCCTGAAAACTGGGTGCCTTTTGCTCCTAACGGATTTGAGGGAGTATTTATGGGTGCATTCTTAATCTTTTTTGCATATATTGGATTTGATGCTATTTCAACAACAGCAGAAGAAACAGAAAATCCTCAAAGAGATTTACCTATTGCAATTTTAGGAACATTGGTTATATGTACGATTTTATATGTATGTGTGGCTCTTGTTTTAACGGGAACTGTCCCTTTAGGCGCAATTGATATTCAAGCTCCTATTGCTCATGCTATGCGCGCAATAGGTATGGATTGGTTTGCTGGTTTAATTTCAATTGGAGCTCTTTGCGCATTGACCTCTGTTTTATTAATTTATCAATTAGGAACAACAAGAATTTTGTATGCAATGAGCAGAGATAGGTTTCTTCCAAAATCACTAAGATTAATTCATAAAAAATACAGAACTCCGCATGTTTTAACCTGGATTTCAGGTATTGTTGTAGTTCTTTGTGCATTTTTTATGGATTTGAATATTTCTGCTGAACTTTGTAACTTCGGAACATTCACATCATTTATAATAATCTGTATTGCAGTATTAATATTAAGAAAAACCGATCCTGACAGACCTCGTCCGTTTAAGGTTCCTTTTTCTCCGGTATTTCCTGTTTTGGGAATTTTAACCTGCGGCGGATTAATGATTTATTCAATGAAGTTTTTAACAACTTCTTCGTTGTACTTCCCGCTATGGTTATTTATGGGAGTTTTAATTTATGCCGCATACGGATATAAACAAAAACGACTGGAAGAAAAAGTTAAAATACAGCGTCAGCCTAAAGCTAAAATAGAAGTTTAACAATATACCCATATAGGTAAACAATTATTAAATATTCTACACCTATCTTCTTGTATTTGCCTGTTTAGCATATATAATAAGTGTATACTGGTAACTTATTAGAGAGAATAATATACATTTAAAATAAGAAGGGGTAAACATGATTAAATTTAACTATCAAAACACTGACGAAAAGGTAATTGGCAATGAGAACGGTTTAAATATTCAAGCTGAATTTGATAGTTATAAAGATAGAATAGCAGGAATAATAGCAGACTTAAACAAAAGAAAAGATAAACCGGGGCAGTGGCTTCAATGGATGAATTTGGGCTATAACGAAGAAACTCTCTGGTATGTAAAAGAATATGCATCTATGGTTCAGGGAAGATTTGAAAATATATTGGTTTTGGGTATAGGCGGTTCTGCTTTGGGAGGTCAGGCTGTAACAGAAGCTCTATTAAAACCGTTTTGGAATTTGCTTACTCCTGAACAGCGCGATGGATTACCTCGTATTTTCTTTCTTGATAATATTGATCCTGATACAATCAGCGGCTTGTTAAATGTTATTGATTTAAAAAAGACACTTGTAAATGTAATTACTAAGTCAGGTTCAACTGCTGAAACTATGTCACAATTTATGATTGTAAAAAATATTCTTGAACAGGAATTAGGAGCAGATTATAGAAAAAATATAGTTGCTACTACTGATAAAAAAACAGGAATTCTAAGACAAATTGCAGAACAGGAAGGATATAAAACTTTTGTTGTTCCCGATGATGTCGGCGGAAGATTTTCGGTTTTCTCTGCTGTGGGTTTATTACCTTTTGCATTGGTCGGAATTGATATTGACGAAATTGTAAACGGTATCAAAGACATGGATTTGGCATTAAAAAATACTGATATAAATGAAAATATTGCTGCACAAAATGCTTTAATTCATTACTTAATGGATACTAAAAAAGGCAAGAATTTATCAATAATGATGCCATATTCAAGCAGATTGAAATATGTTTCTGATTGGTATGTTCAGCTCTGGGCAGAATCTTTAGGAAAAAATAAAGATAATAATGGCGACGACGTAAACGTAGGTCCGACTCCTATTAAAGCTTTAGGCGCAACTGACCAGCATTCACAAATTCAGCTTTATAATGAAGGTCCTAATAACAAAATCATTAATTTTATAAGAGTAGAAGAATTTGACAATACTTTAGAAATACCAAATATTTTTGAATACACCGGAATAGGATACTTGGGCGGAAAAACAATTAACCAATTGATTAATGCGGAAGCTGATTCAACAAGAGTTGCTCTATCAGATTATTGCAGACCGACAGTGACGATTACTTTGCCGAAAGTAAACGGATATTATATCGGACAACTGCTTTATATGTTTGAAGTTCAGACTGCAATTGCAGGAGAATTATACAATATTAATACATTTAATCAGCCAGGTGTTGAACAAGCTAAAAACTATACTTATGCTTTAATGGGCAGAGCGGGTTACGAAGAGTCAGCTCAAGCTTTACAAGAAAAAATGGCAATTGTATAAAATATAATTAAGTATCAGTTATGAAATTTATAAAGCATATATTATTAATATTTGGACTTTTATTCGGGTTAAACGTTACGGCAGAAACTTTATCGGCAGGAGTTTCTAAAGTTGAAATGGTTCCGAATTCATTTTACGGAAGCTGGCGTGTAACTGCAAAAATTGATAAACAATCTTCAAACGGTGTTTATTTTAAACCGCAGACTGTTGATTTGTGGAACTTATCACGTGAAGGCAGCGTCATAAATTTAAATAACCCGTTTACAGGAGCGAGTGCTTCTGTTACAGTAGATTATGTTGATGGTAATATAATCAGATTTACCAAAACAGGAGAGTATGATAATAAAAAGTTAACCGATACGGTTGATTTGAAACTTAACGGTGACACTTTCACAGGTATTAATTCTTTGACTCTTGAAACTTTTTCTAATGTTGATAAGTCTTTAATAAAAAAAGATACTGCAATGTATGTTTTAAGAGGTGAGAAAATATCCGGTTCGAGTATTACCGGAAAATGAGGAAAAAGATGGCGCAATTAGAATTTGACACAGTTATATTAGGTGGTGGTCCGGCAGGACTTTCAGCAGGAATTTATGCATCACGTGGTGCAGTTTCAACAGCTATTGTTGATATGAACATGTTTGGCGGACAGCCTTCAAATTATTTGGAATTGGAAAATTATCCGGGTTTTCAGGTTGTGGGCGGTTACGATTTAATGGAAAAGTTTGAAGAACATGCCGATAAGTTCGGAGTTAAAAAATTCCCGATGCAGGAAATTCAAAGCATTGATTTGAATTCTAAAAGAATTATAACAAGCGAAAATGAATTTAGTGCAAAGACTATTATCATTGCAACAGGCGCGCAACCTATGAAGTTAGGTGTGCCGGGAGAAAAAGAGTTTGTAGGAAGGGGCGTAAGCTACTGTGCAGTATGCGACGGAGCTTTCTACCGAAATAAAGTTGTTGCAGTAGTCGGCGGTGGAAATGCAGCTGTTGAAGAAGCAATGTATTTAACAAAATTTGCTGATAAAGTTTATCTTGTTCATAGACGTGATGAACTCAGAGCTGATAAAATAGTTCAGGAAAGAGCATTTAAAAATGAGAAAATAGAATTTGTATGGAATTCTATTGTAACAGAGATTAAAGGTGAAAACTTGGTAGACACTGTTGTATTGGAAAACGTAAAAACTCATGAAGTTTCTAATTTATCTGTTAACGGTGTTTTTCCATATATCGGAATTGTTCCTAATGTTGAAAATATTTCAGGACAGCTTTTACAGGATGCAGGCGGGTTTTTTATTACTGATGAAACAATGGCAACTTCAGTAGAAGGTGTTTTTGCCGTTGGTGATGTAAGAAAAACTCCGCTTCGCCAGGTCATTACGGCAGCTTCTGACGGTGCTGTCGGTGCAGTTTATGCTGTTAAATATATAGAAACACATAAAGAAGTTGTGGTTTAATCTAATTCGTCATCATAAAAATCATTTTCTTCAATATGATTATTTTTGATGGCGAATATTTTATAGTTAATTAACGGGATTTTTACAAGCTCGTCTGTAAAGTAAGCGACATTATCTTCAGCATCCTGTTTTCTTGTTTCTATTATAGCTTCATAGTCTATTCCCAACAGGTTACAAAGTTCTCTACCAGTCATGACATTATCTATTGTGAATGTACCCTTAAACCCCTTAACAATCATTTCTTTATTGCTTTGATTAAAACTGCAGATAAAGAAATTAGTTATAAAAGCTATTTGGGAACCTAGATGATTTTTAAATATTTCTAAATTGGTATATTCACCTCCTGATTTTTTTGTATCAAAATTATCACCGTCTTTTAACTCAATAATATAACAATTTTTATTACATTTTGATATTTCAAACACGATTAAATCAGGTTCATGCCCTTTTAATTTATATTTACTTGATTTAATCACATTTTTGGGGCATAGAAATGCTCCTGTTTTGCTTGCTATGCTTTTCGGTAAAAGAAATTCGTCAAGATTATCAATAGTATTGGCTTCTTTTTGTATAATTTTTTCCAATTCATTGCCATTAGAAATTACTGTTGATTGAACTTTTTGAATTAGTTTACCTATAACTTCATTATTAAAAACTCTATTGTATCCGCCTGAACTTGTTTTTGGTTTAGCATTCCTAATCTTCGCCATACACTATATCCCCGCCTATAAAGTTTCTATTCGTAGCCTTGCATGCTTCAAATACAGAATATCCGCCTGATGCAGGATCAAGAATGATATCATTTTCTTCTGACGTAGCTAATATTAGAGTTTCTTGTAATTTTATAGGTTTAGAATGAGGATGGTTCTTTTGGACTTTTTCTGTCCAAACATCAGGAATACTGTGAGACTTCCAAACATCTTTTGCTCTAATAGGTTTTTTCTGAAATACAATTAAATATTCGGATTTTCTTCTTGTTCTATATCCCATGCCAATTTTATCTTTATCCCACGTGATTAAATCAACTAGATTTAGATTAGTATTTATAACCCATTCCAAAACGCCTTGACACAAATGAAATTTATCAACCCATAAAAATAGATGTCCGCTGGGAAGTAATACTCTGTCAATTTCATTTATAAACTTAATTATAGTACCAAGTTCCATTTGTGGTAAAGAGCTTCTAGCTTTACCTCGGTTTATACCTTCGTTTCCATAAGATAGTTTATCAAGTATACCTCTGTATTGCGGATCAAAAAAAGCAACTTTTACAGTTTCGGTATCAATAGAGTTTAATAAATCTAAACCATCCATCTTATTTTTACGGTTTAATAAACTCTTTACAGTTTGTACAGCCATTATATCCCTCCATTGTTTATAAAATCATAGTTTTGCATGCTTGTCAATTTGTTGTATTTATAATGCAAAAAAAAGTTGCCTTAATAGAGGCAACATTAAATAAACACGAGGATATTAAGAGAGAGAGTATAAAAACTTTTTTCTTTAATCTTGTTCAAAACCGATGATGAACCCGATTAGTATTTAATATCCGATTATGATTTTTCCAACTGTAATTTCGAATTTCCCTTACATTTATATAAAGTATTTTTTTCTTATGTAATTTACCTTTTTGTTTTCATTGTTACGTTTTTGTTACATTAAATATATTATTGTCATAAGCTTAAAAAAGTGCTATAATCTCCCTAATGAGAGGTAGAGTATGGCAGAAAATTATTTAAACAGCAAATTTAATATTATAGCTTTCCTGAAAAAAGCGGTAGCGGTTGGTGCATCCGATGTACACTTGCAAGTTGATGAACATCCCGCAATCAGAATAGACGGAAAGATTACGAAAGTAGACATGCCTGTTTTGACGGAAGATGATATTTCTATTGCATATGATATTCTGCTGCCCACACACTTTAAAGGTAAAGTTAATGCCGTATTTGACCTTGATTTTGCTTATGAAATTCACGGAGTTTCGCGTTTCAGGGTAAACTTGAGCCGTCAATTAGGTAAAAGTGCTCTTGTAATCAGAACAATACCATACAGTATTAAAAGAGTTACGGAATTGTCCCTCCCTGAATCTATCGAACAGTTTGCAACTTTGAACAACGGTTTGGTTTTGATTACAGGTCCTACCGGGTCCGGTAAATCTACCACAATTGCATCTTTGATTGACTATATCAATATCAATTATCCTAAACACATTATTACAATCGAAGATCCTGTTGAATTTATTTTTACAAACAAAAAGTCAATTGTGTCTCAACGTCAGGTTTTAATCGATACACCGACATTTCCGGACGGTATTAAATACGCTTTGAGACAAGATCCGGATGTTATATTCATCGGTGAAATCAGAGATAAAGAAACTGTTGTTGCCGCATTGAAAGCTGCTGAAACAGGTCACCTTGTTTTCGCAACAATCCACACAAACGATGCTATTCAAACAGTAAACAGAATTGTAAACATGTATGAACCTTCTGACAGGGATTTTGTTCGTTCACAACTGGCTGCCGTTCTTAGAGGCACTGTTTCACAAAAACTTATTCCTATATCAAACGCTACTGGAAGACGTCCGGCTTGTGAGGTTCTTGTTGTTACGCCTACTGTTAAAGACTTTATTGAAAAAGATAAACTCGGCGAAATCTATGAATTAGTTAAGAAAGGTTCGTTTAACAATATGATTACGATGAATACATCATTGTACAGATTGTTTGAACAGGATTTGATTACCGAAGATATTGCAATGTCATATTCCGACAACAAAAATGAATTGCAGCAAATGTTCAGAGGTGTATTCCACGGAACATTCGGACCTTCAGGAAAATAAACTTAAATAAAAAATAAAATATATTGAGATAGTTGTATGAACAATTTTGTTACAGACGCAATTAATCTTAAGTCTTACAATTTGAGTGAAGCTGATAAAATTATCGTCATGTATTCAAAAGAAAAAGGACTTATAAGAGGAGTTGCAAAGGGAGTAAAAAAGCCAAAGAGTAAGCTGGGTGCAAGAATGGATTTGCTTGTTGCCAATAAGCTTATGCTCTACAAAGGGAAGAATCTTGACAGAATTTGTCAGGCGGAAGCTTTAAATACTTTCCACAAAACACGTCAAAATATGGATAAAATTTTCTATTCTCTTTATATAACAGAAATTGTTAATAATTTTGGCGTCGAGGATGATCCTTGTTCGAAAGAAATTTATGACTTGCTTTATACTGCCTTAGATAAAATTTCAAATTCGTCTGATACGGTTGAAATCCTTATCGCTGTTATAAAATTTCAGTTAAAGATGATGCAGATTTCAGGTTTTGGCATTGAATTGGAATCCTGCCTGTGCTGTCGTGAAACAATAAAAGACAAGAATATGTATTTTTCTCCGCAGATGGGCGGGGTGATTTGCGATGAATGTAATGAAACATTCAAATTGCGCACGGTTATGCACCATAAATTGAGGGACTTTTTAAATGCCTGTCTTCAGTTTGATTTTAATTACAAATCCGAATATGAGGACAAAGCAACTGAAAAAGTTTGTATGGTATGCTTTGAACTTTTAAAGGAGTATATAAACATACACTCCTCTAAGAAATTTAATTCAACTAATATTCTTCAAGAAATAAAATAAGAATTTATTTGCATTTCGTTTTACCGTTCCAGCTGCTACGCAGGTAGCCATGTGGCAGAATAATCTTACCTACATTTTGTTTTACCGTTCCAGCTTAAGTCATTACATTTTAAATAATCCATGTTTTCATTATAAATAACCCAAGCAGCACAGCCATAGCCGTTCATGGTGCCTGTTTTTTCAAGATTGCATCTGTTATCAAAAGTACTGCTTCCTGTTGCTTCGGCTAATCCGCCGGGAACAAGTCCATATTTTGTAAGTACAAACCAAAATACGTCTTTTCCTGTTGCATTTGGAGGCTTAGTGCCGTTAACATCGTAAAAAACTTCACCACAGCTGTTTTTTAGAGCAATAGTATTCCCAAAATTTCCATTGCATTCAGGTCGTGTTATCCAAAAAGCATTTATAGTACTTCCGTCTGCAAGAAGCATTATTGGAGTCCAATTTTTATAAGGAGTCCCGTCTAGAGAACTTCTCTTGGTGGTACCCATACAAGCAATCCCTGCCTCACATTTTTTTACTACTTGCAACTGTGAACCTAGCTTTTCTGCAAGAATATTCATTCCCTCTCTTGAATTAACAAGCTCGTCATCAGAACCGCTTTGTATGGATGTTTTTAATCCCCAATCCGAAATTTCACCATGTTCTTGAACAGCCATAATAAGTGCCTGGTTCATAACGCTGTTAAATTTTTTTAATTTTGCAACAGTTTCTTTAGTTTTATGTTCTGCAATCAAAGACGGCATAGTCATTGCTGCAACAACGCCGATAATTCCGAGAGTAATCAAAACCTCTGCAAGCGTAAATCCGAAAAATTTATCTTTAGTGTAGTGATGCATAACATCACTAGTATAACATCCTTTGTTAAAAAAGTAAAGTATTTTACTTAAAATGTAGTCAGAACCTGCCTTTTCGGGGGGGGGGCAAGTCTCAAAGCTTCTTTTTTTCCAACATTCTTGACCTCCTTATTTCTTACATTATTTAATATTTTTGGACTTTTGTCAATACTTTTCTAAAACGGATAATCTTTTTTAAATTCCCAATCATCCAATAGCAAAAGAGTTGAACAATATGGAGGATTGTTTTTACAAACATTTTTTGTGTATTCTCTGCCATGCGAAATTGTTGTATCTTGTACATAAGTTCCAAAATATTTATTTTTTCCAATATAGCTTTCATTATAATCATTTGTGCAAAATAGAAATCGAAATCGGTCTTTGCCTTCTGCGTTAGGCTTTTTATTTCCGTTAGTATCGAACAACAAATCTAAGCAGTTGCCAAAAGTAAAATAAACGACAGAACCGTCTGCAAAAGTTGCAAATGCTCTATCTGAACCTGTTTTGTCAATTGATAAAACTTTTATATATGGAGCAAAATATTTTTTGAAAAAGCTTATAGAGTTATCGGGAGTATCAATTAAAACTCCATCTTCATCTCTTTCAGCAGTGCCTTTTTCCCAATCGCCTGCAGGACCGTTGTATTGTTCTGAGAGGATAACAGCTTGTGACATTGCACTGTAAAACTTTTTTAAACGAGCAGTCTTTTCTCTGTTTTGCATGTCATTAATTAATGAGGGCATAGTCATCGCTGCAACAACCCCGATAATCCCGAGAGTTACCAAAACCTCCGCTAACGTAAATCCTTTAAAACCCTTTATATGTATCTGTCTTGCGGGGGGGGGGCAACCCTTAATGCTTTAATATTCATAATTTCAGCCTCCTTTTTGCTATATTTATTATTTACGATTTAATAACCTTTGTCAAGTTGATAAGAATAAATAATTAATTAAAAGTTAATTTCAATGACTTTTAACAAATTAACGTTAAAATAAAAATATAAATTATGTTGTAAAAGGAGTTGATTTGTATGCCAGATTTTGAAAAATTCACTAATTATTCGCAAGAAATATTAAATTCAGCAGGTGCTATTATGCAGGCTCACAAAAATTCAGAGATGCAGCCTGCGCATATTATGCTTGCGATGATTAAAGATAATGGTATTATAAAAGATTATTTAACAGAACTGAAACTTTTAAATCAGGGATTTATAGACAAAGTTGTGGGTGTTGTTAATTCTTTTCCTACAATTTCAGGACCGCCTTCGGGACAGGTCTTTTTATCTTCTCAAACTTATCAGCTTCTGAACCTTGCAGGTCAGCAGGCAGAAGAATTTAAAGATGAATATATTGGAATCGAATGTATTCTTCTTGCAATGACTAAACTTGAAAACAGCGAAATACAACTGCTTTTAAGAAATTATAATGTAAATACAAATACAGTTTTAAATGTAATGAAAAAAATTAGAGGTAATAAAAAAGTGGATAATAAAAATGCAGAAGAAAATATGAAAGCGCTTGAAAAATATTCAACTGATTTGACAGCGCTTGCAAGAAAGGGAAAATTGGACCCTGTTATAGGTCGTGACGAAGAAGTCAGACGTATAATTCAGGTTTTAAACAGACGTACAAAAAACAACCCTGTTCTTATCGGTGAACCGGGCGTAGGTAAGACTGCCATTGTAGAAGGTCTTGCTCAACGTATAGTTCGCGGGGATGTTCCTGAAAGCTTAAAAGATGTTAAATTAATCTCGCTTGATTTGGGTGCTCTTGTTGCAGGGGCTAAATTCAGAGGTGAATTTGAAGAACGTTTGAAAGCTGTTTTAAAAGAAGTTGAAGAATCAAACGGCGAAATTGTAATGTTTATTGATGAATTGCATACAGTCGTCGGTGCAGGTGCAACAGAAGGCTCAATGGATGCAGGCAACCTTTTAAAACCAATGCTTGCGCGTGGCGTTTTAAGGACAATAGGTGCAACTACCATAAATGAATACAGAAAATACATTGAAAAAGACCCGGCTTTGGAAAGACGTTTTCAACCTGTACTTGTCGGTGAACCTTCTGTTGAAGACACAATAAGTATATTAAGAGGTTTGAAAGAAAAGTATGAAGTGCATCACGGTATTCGTATCTTAGACAGTGCGCTTATTCAAGCTGCAAAACTTTCAGACAGGTACATTACAGACAGATTTTTACCTGATAAAGCTATTGATTTGATTGATGAAGCGGCTTCTTCTTTGCGTATTGAAATAGATTCTATGCCTGAAGAAATAGATAAAATGATGCGTCAAAAAATTCAACTTGAAATTGAAAGAGAGGCTTTGAAAAAAGAAGACGATGATGAAGCACGCGCTAAAGTCGCTGATATCTCAAACCAAATAGTTGAACTTGATGACAAAATATCAAAAATGAAAACTCAATGGGAACAAGAAAAAGCTTCTATTGTAGGTGAAGCAGGCATCAAAGAGGAAATTGATAAAGTAAGAAACAAAATTGAAGAAGCAGAACGTAATGTTGATTTGCAAACAGCTGCTGAACTTAAATATGGAAAGCTTATGGAACTTGAGAAACAGTTAAAAGCTATACAAAATAAAGAAAAAACTTCAAATCAGCTCTTGAAAGAAGAAATTGATGATGATGATATTGCAAATGTTGTAAGCAAATGGACAGGAATTCCTGTTAACAAGCTTGTTGAGAGTGAAAAACAAAAACTTATCAACATGGAAGATATTCTTCATAAACGTCTTATCGGTCAGGAAGAAGCAGTAGAAGTCGTTGCCGATTCAATTCGCCGTGCTCGTTCTGGTTTGAAAGATCCTAAGCGTCCGATAGGTACTTTCTTATTCTTAGGACCGACAGGTGTTGGTAAAACAGAACTTGCAAAATCACTTGCGGAATTTATGTTTAATGATGAAGACGCTTTAATCCGTATTGATATGTCAGAATATATGGAAAAGCACAACGTATCAAGATTAGTTGGAGCTCCTCCGGGATATGTGGGATATGATGAAGGCGGTCAATTGACTGAAGCTGTCAGAAGAAAACCATATTCTGTTGTGCTTTTTGATGAAATTGAAAAAGCTCACCCTGACGTATTTAATATTATGCTTCAAATTTTTGATGACGGTCGTTTGACTGATTCAAAAGGCAGAACTGTTGATTTTAAAAATACACTTATTATTATGACAAGTAATATCGGAAGTGATATTATTCTTGAAAATACACTAAATAGTCTTGTTTCTAAAACTGATTTTGAAGAAACCAAAAATAAAGTAATGGAGGTTTTAAGAAGCAGATTTAAACCTGAATTCTTAAACAGAATAGATGAAACAATCTTCTTTAAAGCTCTCAATTTACAAGAATTATCACAAATCGTGGATATTCAAATGGATTACTTGAGAAAACTTTTGAAAGATCAGGAAATCGATATTGAAATTACTCCTGAAGCTAAAGAGTTTTTGGCTACAAGAGGCTTCAACCCTGTGTATGGAGCAAGACCGTTAAAACGTGTAATAAGACAGTTGATTGAAAACCCGTTATCAAAACAAATTCTTTCACAAAAATTCTTACGCGGTGATAAGATAATTATTGATGTAGATAACGATGAAATTGTATTCAAGAAAGAAGATTAATAAATAAAAAAGGAACGGTATAACCGTTCCTTTTTTTGTTATTTTAACCATACATTAAATTGCAGATTATCTTGTTCCGGAATTATTTCAACCTCTTTTCCCCTGAATGCAACTCCGCAATAGTTAAAGAATTGTGCGGCTCTTTTGCCTTTATATTTTAAGATTTCAAAGCCGTTGATTGAAACAGGGCTTGAAATCTTAATGACTTTACCTTCAATATTTTTAGTCCTAAATTCTTTAAAATCTATTTGTGCGTTATCATAAGCCCATCCGTTTTCGTTTACATAGTCAACAATTCCATACACCGGAGTGCCTTTTTTAATGTATAATTTGCCGTTTTTGTATACATCTTTTACAACAGCAAAACGAATTTTATCTCCATATTCAATTTCATCATAGCAGGTAGAAATTTTTTGAGCAGGCTTTATTTTTACAGGCGTTTCTTCGGAGTTTATATAATCGCTGAAAAATACAATAAGCTTTGTTTTTTCAGGTTTAAGTACAACCTCTCCGCCCCTGATATATTCTGTGGTTAAACCAAGTCCGCTGTTATTTGCAAATTCCTGATGTTTTTTATGATCGCTGCCTTTAATATAAATATTTCCGTTTAAAGTTTTATCCGAATTTTTGTATTTAAAAGCATCAATCAATAAAGAAGCCTGCTGCCCCTCAAAGCCGTTTGGCGTAAGTTCTTTTATAACACCTGTTATAACTTCTCCTGATTTGACATCTTTAAATTCAACAGTGTTTCCTTCCTGAAGTTTTTTATCAGCTGTTGTTATTTTAATCAGTGGTGTAATCGTAACAGGCACTTCTTCTGCAAAAGAAGAAAGTCCTGTTAATAAAATACAAGTAACAATTATTCTTTTAATCATTATATATTTTCCTGTTGTTTAAGTTGACGTCTTTTTTGTTTTTGCTGAAATTCTCTGATTTCTTTTGCCATACTGTATTCAAAGTTTTTGTATGACGGTGACTTTGTAAGCGGAGAATTCAAATAATGAGGATATTTAACATAAATGTATTTATACATATCCATAAGTCTTTTTGAACCTTTCGGATGAGTAGATGTAAATCCCCAATCACAAACAGGTTCTGCGAAAATTTTGTTTCCCATCGTAATAGCAGCAATAGGGTCATATCCTGCTTTTACCATATAATCTATTCCATTGAGGTCAGCTTTTTGCTCGTATTTTTTTGAATTTGCATTAACTGCCATATACTTCATCATCCCGCCATATGCCTCAACCGAGTGTGCAATTTCATGGGATAGAACATATGCAAGTTCGTCATCATTATCTATATAGAAAAACATTCCTTCATGTATTATGACTATCTTGTCATAGGTTCTTGAATATGCGTTTATAGTTTTTTTATTGTCTACCCAAATTGGTACACGCTTTGCTATTTTGTTGTCAAGCATAATTTTTTGACCGACAAGAATAACTTTTTGCTCATCAATACCTTTCTTTTTCCAAAAATTGTCCATATTTACTCCGCGAATTACAACAATTTCTTCCGCAAATGTGCATGAACCGATTAATAGTACCCCGAGCAGCAACAAAATCTTTTTCATAATATTTCCTCTTATTTTTATGTACGTGATAATGTTACTATATTTTTTTCAAATTTGCAAGTACAATGTAAAACTTTTATAAGGATATTTTAATTTGAATTTTTAAATGTTATAATGTCCCTACACAGATAAGATTTATGGGAGAGAAAATAAATGTGCGGAATAGTAGGATATGTCGGTAAAAGACCGGTAGTTGATATTTTGGTTGACGGCCTTGAACAGCTGGAATACAGAGGATATGATTCTTCAGGTGTTGCAGTTATGTGCGACAGTGATATAAAGGTATATAAAGCTATCGGCAAGTTGCAGAATTTGCGAGATAAATTAAAAGATCATGTAAGTGAATATTCGCAATCAACAATTGGCATCGGACATATAAGATGGGCAACTCACGGAGCTCCAACTTTGTTAAACGCCCATCCGCATACATGCACATGCGGAAATCTTGTTGTTGTGCATAATGGTATCATTGAAAATTACAAAGAATTAAGGGATGAACTCTCTAAAGACGGCTGTGTTTTCCGTTCTCAAACCGATACTGAAGCTATTGCCCACCTTGTTGCAAGAAAATATTCAGAATGCAGAGATTTAACCGAAGCTGTAAGACTAGCATCAGAAGAAATTGAAGGTGCTTATGCACTTTGTGTTATGCATTTTGACTGCAAAGATAAGCTTGTAATAACTAAACGTAATGCCCCGCTTCTTGTTGGTGCTGGTGAAGGCGAATATTTTGCTGCATCTGATGTACCTGCAATTATTAAACATACCAAAAAGGCAGTATATTTAAATGATAATCAAATCGCTACTTTAACTCCTGAAAGTTTAGATATTATTGACATAGAAGGAAATAAAATTACTCCTAAAGTGGAACTTCTTCCATGGGAACCTGTTGCTTTGAGCAAAATGGGTTACAAGCATTTTATGCTTAAAGAAATTCATGAACAGCCGGATGTTATAAGAAATATTTTAGTAGGCAGACTTCATGCTCCTGATGAAAATATTATTTTAAACGAAGTAAAATTGAATAAAGATACTTTAAAAAAATTGAACAGGATTCAGATTATTGCCTGCGGAACTTCATTACACGCAGCAATGATAGGTAAATATTTGATTGAAAGTTTTTGTGGTATTGCAGTAGATGTTGAAGCTTCAAGCGAATATATTTACAGAAAAACAGTTACAGATGAGCATACTCTTGTAATCGGAGTTTCTCAATCAGGTGAAACCGCAGATACTCTAACAGCTATAAAACAGGCTAAGGCAAAAGGTTCACACATCCTTATTATTACAAACAGACCTGACAGCTCAATGGCACGTGAAGCTGACAGCTTAGTCCCTGTTAATGCAGGTATTGAAGTTTCCGTAGCTGCTACAAAATCATATATTGCACAGTTAATGGCATTTTATCTTTTGTCATTATATATGGCTGAAATTAAAGATAGCATTGCATCTTCAACTTTAACTTCTTTGAAATCAGAATTGATGATTTTACCGCAAAAAATTGAACAGATATTAGCGCACAAAGAAAATATTCAGGAAGTTGCAAAGGCTTACGCTAATACTAAAGATTTTATTTATATAGCAAGAGGTATTAATTTTGCCACTGCACTTGAAGGAGCTTTGAAGCTGAAAGAAATCAGCTATATTAATGCAACAGGCTACCCGGCAGGTGAATTAAAACACGGACCTATTGCTATGCTTGATGAAACAATGCCTGTATTATCAATTTTGATGAACGGTTCTGTTTACGAAAAACTTCTTTCAAACAGTGAAGAAGCAAAAGCGAGAAATGCAAGAATGATAGCATTGACAAATTCAAAAGACGAAAAACTTAATGATTTATTTGAACATATTATCAGAGTTCCTGACGTACAGGAATTGTTCTCGCCGATTATCTCAACTATTCCTTTGCAGTTAATCGCATATTATATTGCAGAATTTTTAGGCAAAGACGTTGATCAGCCAAGAAACCTTGCAAAATCAGTTACGGTTGAATAACAAAAAGAGCCTTTAAAAAGGCTCTTTTTGTTATCTGCATTTGCTTTTTCCATCCCAGCTGCTACGCAGGTAGCCATGTGGAAAAATATTTTTATCTGCATTTAATTTTACCGTCCCAGCTTAAGTCGTCACATTTTAAATAATCCATGTTTTCATTATAAATAACCCAAGCTGTGCAACCATACATATTGCCCGGGCTGTAAGTCGGATACGGAAGCTCAATTTTTCTGTTGCAAGCCTTTTCAAATTCAAGACTTGATTTTTTAATTCCGAACGGTACAAGACCATTTTTTGTAAAATAAAACAAAAATCTGTCTTCCCCGTTATTGTTAGGAAGTCTTTTCCCGTTTAAATCAATGCTGATAGCACCGCAAGTGTTTTTAAGTGCATTATTGCCTGAAGAACCTGAATAATTTGCAGTGCAAGCTCCTGTGTATATTCTGAATGTAACGAGTGTACCGTCAATGAGAATAACACTTCTGGCATTTTTATAAAGGTATAGAGAGTCACTAATACCGCATTCTTCACGTACAGCGTTTTCCGGTATATCAATACAATCTTTTGCCAGTTTAAGATAAGGTCTGAATGCTGTTGCAAAAATATAATGACTTGTTTCATCATACATACCTGTCATTCCCCATTCATCGGGAGTTCCTTTTTCTGAAACAGCTTGTAAATAAGCTTGGCTAAGTGTTGAATAAACTTTTTTTAATTGAGAAATCCGTTCAGTGTTTTGTTTGTCCTGAATAAGAGATGGCATAGTCATCGCAGCGACAACACCAATAATGCCGAGAGTAATTAAAACTTCAGCAAGTGTAAAACCTTGAAACAATCCCTTAAAATCATTAAAAGCCCCAATGTGGCGGGTCAAGCGGC
>UNSJ01000035.1 GCA_900548405.1 Candidatus Gastranaerophilales bacterium
TGCAGAATTACCAAAGACAGTCTTATGTTACACAGCTGCATAAAGTTTATAATGAACTTTCACAGGCAGTTGTTCGATATCAGAATGATAAAAATGCCGTAAACCTTGCAGAAGCAGGTATGAATGGTGTCACGGCAAGTCAGAATTTTATTAAAGATTATATGAAAGTAGTTGCCGAGTGTCCGGCAGTTGAGGCTCCTTGTTTTGCAAGCAGTTACAAAACGATGAGCGGTGCAAATGTTAATGAATCTTATTTTACTTTTACATATAAATCTTATGTACTAGCAAGCGGTGCTGCTATTCGTCCTGCTTACGATAAAAAAAATGATAAACTTGTAAATATATGTGTTGATATTAACGGTCAAAAAGGACCTAATATTGTGGGCAGAGATTTGTTCTTTATAGCAATATATAATAACGGTATGATTGATACTTACAGCGATGATGTTGTAAGTGCCCCTTTAACAGAGGACCAACGTTCAGCAGGCAACGTAATGTGGAAGCCTTTCGGGGATATACTTAATGCTAACTGGCAAATGGATTACTAGTAAAAACGCCCTATATATTTTATAGGGCGTTTTATTTGCTTAAATCTCAAAGTCGTGGTATATTTTTCTCGTTATGGAACTTAAAAATTTTGCAATTTGCTATAATCCAGAAATAGTTCATTCTGCTGAAGTTAAAAATTCTTTGAAGCAGATATTGGACTTGCGCGGCGTTAAGTCTGAGATAGTTGACATTGATGCGCTTAAAGAGGGATTTGATTTTGTCTTTGTCATCGGCGGTGACGGAACAATTTTGAAAACAGCAAGATTTTATGCAAAGTCCAAAACACCGATTTTTGGTATTAATTTGGGAAGACTTGGTTTTTTATCTCAATCATCTAAAGAAGATATTGAGCAATCAGTTGATAAAATTTTAAACGGAAAATTTATTATTGAAGACAGAATAATGCTTAAAAGCGGACAATTCACGGCTTTGAATGATTTTGTAGTAAAAGGCTGTGATACTGGCAGAACTTCTCGATTTTCTTTAAAGATTAACGATAAGTTTGTTTGTGACTATCTGGCTGACGGAATTATTGTTGCAACTCCTACCGGCTCAACTGCTTATGGTTTATCGGCAGGCGGTCCGGTATTATCGCCGGAATTAAACGCATTTGTAATTGTTCCGATATGTCCTCATACATTGACTGCACGCCCTATTGTGGTTCCTGACTGTGAAAAAATAACAATCTGTACTGATAAGCAAACCAAATATGTTTTATCGACTGACGGTCAGGAATTTTATGAATTCAGCTCTGAAATTGAAGTTTCAAAATCCGAATTTACTGCAAAACTTGCACTGTTAGAGGATTCAGAGTTTTATTCTATCTTGAGAAACAAATTGCACTGGGGACTGCCTCCTGCTTATATTAAATAACTTGGGCATGCCGATTTCCTTATTATAACTGTTTCTTGGCGATTTATATTAATTTTTGTTCATAATTATACGTAAATTATTGTACTTTTTTTCTATTTAAAATAGTATGTTATTATACTATTGAAGATTAATAGCATACAATATATAAAGAGGTAAAAATAGTGGAAAATTTCGTATCAGATATCTTTGCTAAGAAAGATGAAACAACAAGCAATGATCAAATTCAAAGGTCTCCAATAAATCCGACTAAAATTAAAGTTATCGGTGTAGGCGGCGGCGGCGGAAATGCTGTTAACCGTATGATTAAAGCCGGACTTTCAGGTGTAGAATTTTGGTTGATGAATACAGATTTACAAGTTTTGGAATACGGTCAAACAAAAAATAAAATTCAATTAGGAGCTAAATCAACATCAGGTCTTGGTGCAGGCGGTGATCCTTCAGTAGGTGAAAAGGCAGCAGAAGAAGCTCAACAAGAAATTACAGAAGCTTTAGACGGCGCAGATATGGTATTCATTACTGCCGGAATGGGCGGTGGTACAGGTACAGGCGCAGCTCCTGTTGTAGCTAAAATTGCTAAAGAATTAGGTATTTTAACAATTGCCGTAGTTACTAAGCCGTTCACTTGGGAAGGTAGAAAAAGACAAAACCAGGCTAGTCAAGGTTTAGAAAAACTTAGAGAAGCTGTTGATGCAGTTATTGTTGTTCCTAACGATAAATTATTACAAGTTGTTGACAGACAAGTATCATTGACTGAATCATTCATTATCGTTGATGAAGTTCTTTTAAGAGGTGTTCAAGGTATTTCTGATATCATCACAGTTCCCGGACTTATCAACGTTGACTTTGCTGATGTTAAGTGTGTTATGCAGTCATCAGGTTCAGCTCTTATGGGTATCGGTCGCGGTCAAGGTGAAGGCAGAGCTGTTAAAGCTGCTGAAATCGCTATCAACTCTCAATTGCTTGAATCTTCAATTAACGGCGCAACCGGCGTAATCGTTAATATTACAGGCGGTCCTGATATGACACTTCATGAAATATCAGATGCTGCTAATATTATTCACGATGCAGTTAATGATGATGCTACTGTTATTATTGGTACAGCAGTTAATGAAAATATTCAAGGTGAAATCCAAATCACAGTTATTGCAACAGGTTTTGAAATGAAAAACCAAAAACCTGAAGAAAAAACTGAAGTTAAACAGCTTAGTGCTTCTGACTTCTTTGCAGGTACTTTCAACAATACTCCTGCAGCAGCTCCGCAATCAACTGTTAGAAGAAGTTCAATGCCTGAAGTTTCTCCAAGCTTCACAAACATTGAAATTCCTGATTTCTTGAAAAAGTAATTTAAACGGAAGATGAAAAAGATTAAAAGAGAACTGATTATTCAGTTCTCTTTTTTTTTATGTAAATATTTGTTAATGATTTATGACTGTTGGAAGAGTATTAGTCAATTTTTTCGCTCTGAATTTTTTAATATAACTATATAGGGGATATTGGATTTTGTCATATGACAGAATCTTAAAAAACATAGGAGAAAATTGATATGACAACTGCAGCATTCGGATTTGATTCCGTTGGCTTTAGTATGCAAGGAAGCAGGGATGCATATTTGCGAGAATTGGAAAATACGACTTCATCTGCAACGAGCGGTGGGAAAACCGAAAAAAGGAAAACAAAAAACACCAAGAAGACAAAGAAACCTAAATTGTCCAAAAAGGAAGCAGCAAAGCTTCGTGAAGGCTTAAACGGATATCAGCCTGTACAACGCGGAAACGGTATGCCGTCAGAAGGAAGTTTACAGTCTTATAATCAAAGAATGAGTTCATACGCTGATATAAATAGTTTAGAAAGAAAAACTGCAGAACAAAAGGCACTGGCAGATAAAGCTTTAGCTAACGCTCGCAGAGCAGAACAAGGTGCAAGATTTCAAGGAGTAACAAGTGAACAAATTGATGAAAGGCTTGGTATAAATAATAAACGCCCGTTATCAGGTGCAGCAAGAGCTTCTTACGAGGCAAAATATGCAGCTGATTTGGAAAAAGCTTTTCTTGAACAGGAGGCTAAATCAAACCAATTTGCCGCTGCAGCAAGTCAGGTTGCAGATGCTGATGATGCTGCTGCTCGTGAAATGAGGCAGATTGCACAAAATGCCGAAAGGAACAGAGGATTAGCAAAAGCCGGTAAAGGTACCGGTAAAGTTATGAAGTTTTTAAAATCAGGTAAAGGCAAGGCTGCGATAATAGGTACGGTAGTTGCTCTTGTTGCAACCGGAATAGGAGTTGCCGCTTGTAACAACAATGCTGATGAAGATAAAAATATTAAAGAAAACAAAAATACTGCTTTAGCAAACGATAATACAGAAGAAATTGCGGACAGCAGAGAAAATGAACATGTATCAACTGTTGAAAAAGATGCACACTTAAAAGAAGAAAAACCTGTTGATACAGCCGCGCCTGTTGTAGAACCTCCAAAAACAGAAGCAAAAGAAAGCACCGAAAAAGAGTATACTGTAAAAAGAGGCGACAGTGTATGGAACATAGCTAAAAGTAATCTGATAGAAAAACATAAAGATAACAAAGATTATATGCCATCAGACAAGGAAATTATTCAGGAAGTAAATACAATAATGAAGGATAATGATTTAAAATTCGAACCTGACAATTATCATGTTATGATTAAACCGAATGATAAGCTGAGATTAATAGCTTAAGCAAATTTGAAAATAAAAAAAAGCTCTCTTATATAAGAGAGCTTTTTAGTATTTATAATAATACTAGTCTTGAGCGTGTCCTGCAGTACCAAGAACGTCAACCATTTTATGTTTAACCATTTCTTTAACAGCAGTTCTGCCCGGTCCCATGTATTCACGAGGATCGAATTTTTCAGGGTGTTCAACAAAGAATTCTCTGATTGTAGAAGTCATAGCTAATCTTAAATCTGTATCGATGTTGATTTTAGCTACACCGTGTTTTGAAGCATAGTTTAACATATCTTCAGGCACACCTTGAGCGTTAGGTAATTGACCGCCGTATTGGTTACATTTAGCAACGAATTCAGCAGGAACAGATGATGAACCGTGAAGTACTAACGGATAATCATAACCTACAGCTTCATTAACAGCTTTTTTAATTTCAGCTAATCTTTCGAAATCTAATTTAGCTTCGCCTGAGAATTTGTAAGCACCGTGTGAAGTACCGATAGCAACAGCTAAAGAATCACAACCTGTTTCTTTAACAAATCTTGCAGCTTCTTGAGGATCAGTATAAGTAGAATCAGCAGCATGAACTTTAACGTCATCTTCCACACCTGCTAATTTACCAAGTTCAGCTTCAACTGAAACTCCGCGCGGGTGAGCATATTCGACAACTTGTTTAGTCAATGCAATGTTTTCTTCTAACGGGAATCTAGAACCGTCAATCATAACTGATGAAAAACCGCCGTCAATACAAGCTTTACAAATTTCGAAATCAGCACCGTGATCTAAGTGTAAAGCGATAGGCACTGTAGTTGTAGCTAAAGCAGCTTCAACAAGTTTAATTAAGTATGTTTGGTTAGCGTATTTTCTAGCGCCTGCTGATACTTGAAGAATGATAGGTGATTGAGTTTCTTCAGCAGCTTCTGCAATACCTTGTAAAATTTCCATGTTGTTAACGTTGTAAGCACCAATAGCATATCCGCCAGCTAATGCTTTTTTGAACATTTCTCCTGTTCCAACTAATTTTCTTTCACTCATTTGAGTTCTCCTTCTTTGTGTAAGCATTTAATACAAATATAAGTTACAACAAACAAAGAAACCGTGCAAGTGTAAAGAATTGTTAATATCGTATATACTATTTTACAAAAGGCTTTATGAGTTGATATAATACGGGTTGTAGGGAATTAATGAATAAAAATAAGGGCAAAAAAATTTTACTTTTTGCCTTAGATTAAAAGTACAAAATTTGATAGAAAAATTTAAAAAATGTTGGGGTAAAAGACTATGACAATCAGACCTGTTGCATCAGTATCATTAGTAAATAGATACAATCAATTAAATTTTGAAGGCAATAAAAAGAAAAAGCAGCCTCAAAATAATCATAACGGAGTAAGTAATACAATTTCTCACAAACTGGCAGTTCCTTTGGCAGCTACGATAATTGCAATGAGCCCAATGTCAAGCAGTGCTTCAAACAGATACTTTGACAGAATTGAAGACAATGTTGAATTGCGAGAAATAAATGATTTAGATAAATATGAGCAATCCGGCAGAAAAATTATAAATACTAAAGGTTATCGTTTTGAGAAAACTTATCAAAAAGCTAATGGTGAAATTTATACAAAAAATGAAACTCGTCTTATAAACTTTGTAAGTACCGATAATGACGATTCTACCTTTGAAGAAATAAATGTTGCCTTTTTTGATGACACTGACAAAGCTAATCCGAAGCTTTTAAAAACATATGATTTAAAAGATTTTGCGGTTTATAATTACACAATAGTATCAAGTGATAATTCTGCAAGTAATAAATTTTCATTACAACAAATGTTTGTAAATGATACAGACCAAGAAGATAAGGGAAATTTTACAAGAGATGTTATATCAGAGAAAGAAATTTGTAAATTTGTCCGCTCAGAATTAGAATCTCCAAGAAATAACAGCGGAATTAAAATAACAACTTATGATAGAAAAATACGTCCTGCATCTTCTTATGATTTGCAGAATGTCGCACCTGCAAATACAATGAAAGATGCTCCTTCTTGTGATTATTCTAAGTATAAACGTTTAGGTTCACAAGATTACAAAGGTAAAAACGGCAACTATAATATTACATATTATTCAATTACAGGTGCTGATGAAATTGAATTAGTTTCATTGAAAAAAGACGGCGGTCCTGCTTTAACCGTAAGAGCAAATATTCCTGCTAAAGCCACATTTTTCGCAAAAGACTCGGCTCCTCAGATTATAGAGTACGGTATTGTTGAATTAAAAGACGGGGATGAAAAAAAACATTATATTTCTGATATGGATTTGACTAACGCTTTAACAATTATTTATAATGATCCAGCATCATGTTATAATGTATTTACCTGTAAACCCGGAAATAAAGAATACGATGTTACGCCAAAAGGCGCAATTGTACCACTTAATTAATTGAATGTAAATATTTGTAAACATTTCAAAACATGTTGAAATCCTTGCTTTTGGCATGTTTTTATATTGGTAAGAAGATAAAAATTGAGAGCGAAGTATGTCTGAGTTTAATATAAATTTAAATAAGAATATTGCAGCAGAAGCACCAAAGCCTGCATCTACTTCAGCAGTGGTGTCTTCTTCTTCATCTCAAGCTATTCCTATTGTATCAAAACCGTCAATAGATGAAATATTAAAAAAACTTGGTATAACTAAAGAACAATATAATGAATTAATTATTAAGCATCCCGGATTTGATACTCTTTCAAGAGAGGAACAGATAAAAATAATTGCAGCAAAATCTGATATACAAGCAGATGTTGCAGAAGAAGCAAAAGTTGAAACTAAACAAGCTGGAGTTGTTAATGCTAATGTAACAGAAAATGCTGTTAATCAAGAACATAATCACGATGAAATTCATTCAGCATCTTCTGATACAACTTTTGATAAAGCAGGATTTAATAAATCCAATTTAAATAAAAAAGGTGAAATATTAGCTTATGAATTAGCAAAAAATAAGTTTTTATATGGTGATTCCAAAAATCCTAAAACAGAGGAAGACTGGAATAAACTTACTGATGAAGAACGCAATGCAATAGTTAATCCTATTTTGGAAGCTGAAAAATCTCATAAAGGTGAATTTGCACAAATATTTGGCAGAAAAGGACAACATTCAGTAGCTGATAGTTTAATGAGTGAGATTCAAGCTGCAAACAGGCTTGGGATGTCAACTGATAAATTTAAAGAGTTATCTTCCGAACAAAAAGAAGAAGTGTTATATGACTACTTACAAGATGTAAAAACCGAAGACCAAATCTATAATAGGAAATCATCTTTAAGCAAATCTGATAAAGAGTTTTTGGATAGAACAAACTTATTGGCAGAATCTACAAATTATTACTTTAAAACCGTTAAAGGTGAAGAACGTAATGTATGTCCCGGTACAGTTTCAGGTATACTAAAATCTGAAAAGCTTAACATCGAGAAAGTACAACTTGCATATTTAAAAGATAAAGTAGAAAACGGCAAAGAATTAAGTGAGTATGAAAAGGCACAATACAACTATTTAAAGGATGTTGATGCAAAATCAGCTAAAGATGATAAATTGGTGGAAATTGCTAATAATGAAGAAATTAAACCTAACGAACCGCCTTCATTGTATGCACAAATTAAAAAATCTGAATACGCTGATGAATATAATTCTGCAATTCCTACAAATAAAGCTGATGTCTTAAATAATATTTTGTTAAAGAAACATGGACGAAATACAAAAGAATACCATGATGCTGTAATGGCTTGTGCATTAGATGCCAGACGTGCAGGTGATTTAGCATTAGCACAAGATTTGGCAACTAAAGCTGTAAAATATTCAGGAAAGTACGCTATTGACATAAGCGAACCTCCGGTAGCAACAGAGTTGTTATTAATTAACAGAGCTATCCCTGAGTTAGATAGTGAATCTGCTGCTGCTTATGCAAGCAATGCTGAAAATAAAATAGAAAATAAAAAATTGCGTACTGCTGTGGCACAATCTATACAAATTAACAGTATAGAAGAACAAAGACCTGCAATTGCTAAAGTTCATATTAAATCCAGAGATGAAGAAACTCAACTCGGTGTTGTTAATAACTTAAGAAACTCATCTAAAAAATCAGAAACTCAAAACGATGTTGATAAAGTTATTAGAGAAAACGGTACAGTAGCAGTGAGAAAACAAGCTGTTAAAACAACTGGTATGCTGAATAAAGATGTTCAATTACCTTCCTTAAGCCGTCAATTGGAAGATAAAATTCCTGAATTAGTAGAAACAGCAGCAGAAGTTCCTTCGACATTACACAAAGATAATCAGACACCTGCATTCAAACATGTTAGAGCTGTGGCTCAAGATTTACCTCCTGAAATTACAAAAAGAGTTGAAAAAACTTTGGCTGACCAGATTGCAAAATCTCATAAAGATAACCAGTTAGATATGCATAATGATATTATGAAATCTAAATATGATGATGTATTAGAACACGCTGCTAACAATATTAATAAATATGATGAAAGCGTTCAGGCTGATGCAATCAAATCTACTTATGCAACAGGCAATGAAAAAGCTATTGAAGCTTGTAACTTACAAATTGATAAATGTAAAGGCGACCTCTCATCAGTACAAAATGAGATTAATGCTAATGTCGCACAAATGGAAGCAAAATATACCCAAAAAGCAGCTGAAACTGTTGCTGATTCATTGACTAACATTGCTCAAGCTCAAAATGCTAACCAAATGACATCTCAAGCTCAAAGTGAATACAAACAGCAATTAATCACCAGCTTTATGAAGGCTGATTCTGCTGAACGTTATAAAATGATTAGCAAATTGCCTTCAAATATCAAATCTGATGTATATTTGATGATGTGCAAATATTGTCCTAAATTATTAAGCTCTGATATGATAGGTGATATTGTACAAATGGGTTACGGCAGAACAATATTGCGCACTGACGGTGTATCAGCTGCGATTAAATTTGAACTTGTACACAAAATGCTTTCAAGTGATTCTAGTAATAAAAAAATAGCATCAACTTATGTATTTGAAAATGAAGCGATATTTGCGGAAGCAACTAGAGATAAAGCTTTGGCAGTAGTTCAAAATACTAAAATTGACACTTCTGATAACAAATATGCAAGCAAACCAGAAAATTTAGGTAACAACAATAATAATGAAGTAAAGAAATTAAAACAAGGATTTTTAAACACACTCGGGTAAAAACAGAAAGGTACAGAATTTTTAGGTATGGAAATTAAAGGCTTCTTAAAAAGAAGCCTTTTTGCTTGATTTTTTCTTATTTTTATATTTTAATATTCATACAGCAAGTTTTACTTGCGAGTTTTTTTAGAAAGAAGACAATTTTAAATTGCCGAAAAATAATAAAATAGCAAAAGATATTAAATTAGCTAAGTATGCAGGTTTTTGTTACGGTGTTAAAAGAGCCGTTGAAACTGCTAAAAAATTAAAAGCTGAAAATCCCGATAAAAATGTATTTGTTCTTGGTGAACTTATCCACAATACTCATGTCATTCATGATTTGGAAAAACTTGGAATTCAAACTTTGACTGAAATCCCTGAAAAAGGTGAAGGTATTTGTGTTATAAGAAGTCATGGCGAAAGCCCTGAAATTATTGAAAAGATTAAAAAAGCAGGGTTTGAACCGGTAGATTTAACTTGCCCCGATGTTAAAAAAGTTCAGCAAAAAGCCGTTGAACTTGCAAAAGACGGGTATTTTGTCGTAATTGTAGGCAAATCCGAACATCCTGAAGTTGTTGCAATTAAAGCTAATGCAAAACTTTGGAGTGATAAAGTTGTTGTTGCGGCATCTGTTGAACAGTTAAAAGAATTTGAAGAGGAAATTAAAGCTCATAAAAGAGCAGGTGTAGTTGTTCAAACAACTCAAAGAATTACGACCCTTAATTCAATTGTTGAATATCTGACTTCAATTGTGAAAGAATTGCACATTGCAAATACAATTTGTGCAAGTACATCAATGCGTCAGAAAGAAGCTAAAGAATTGGCTCAAAATAGTGACCTTGTAATTGTTGCGGGTTCAAAAAAAAGTGCAAATACTACCCATTTGGCAGAGATACTTAAAGATATTACTCAGACTATTCATATAGAAAATGAAGAAGAATTGGAAAATTATAAAAACTTAATTGAAAAATCTCAAAATATTTCTGTTACGGCAGGAGCCTCAACTCCGCAAGATATCATAGACAGCGTAATTGACAAATTAAAAACATTTTAAATACAAAAATATAAAACGAAAGGAAATCAAAACAAAATGACAGCAACATTAGAAAAAACAAACTTAGACGAATTTGAAAGATTATTAGAAGAATCTTTCTCAAAATCTTATACAGTAGCTGATATTGTAGAAGGTTCAGTAATTAAAAAAGAAAACGAAGGTTTCTTGGTAAGCGTTAAAGGTGCTAAAACAGAAGCTTTCTTGCCTAATAAAGAAGTTCCGTCAGCAGAAGGTTCAGAATCTTTAGAAATCGGCGATGTAAAAGAATTTTATGTATTAAGAGAAGAAAACGATGAAGACGGTATGCTTCTTTCTCTTAAAAGACTTGCATTTGCTCAAGCTTGGGCTCAACTTAACGATGCAAAAGTTCAAGGTGATACTATCCTTGCAAAAGTTGTTTCAATCGTTAAAGGCGGTGTTCTTGTTGACGTTGCAGACTTAAAAGGTTTCATTCCTTCATCTCAATTGAGAACTGGTACTCCTTTTGACGGTTTAATTGATACAAAAGTTGAAGTTAAAGTTCTTGAAGCTGATCCGAAGAAAAATAAACTTATCTTATCTCAAAGACAAGCTGTTGCTGAACAACGCGATCAGGTTGTTGATAACATCTTATCAGAACTTGAAGAAGGCGCAATTGTTAAAGGTGAAGTTGTAAGAATAGCCGATTTCGGCGCATTTGTTGACATCAACGGAATTGACGGCTTATTACCTATTTCAGAAATTTCATGGTCAAGAATTAAACACCCTTCAGATGTTATTGCTTTAGGTGAAACAATTGAAGTTAAAGTTATTAAAATTGATAATGAATTAAAAAGAATTTCATTGTCATTAAAAAGAATGGGCGAAGATCCATGGCAGCAAATTGAAGGACAATTTGAAGAAGGACAAATCATCACAGGAACAGTTAATAAAGTAACAGGTTTTGGTGCTTTTATTAACATTTTCCCTGGTGTTGAAGCTTTACTTCCTGTATCTGAAATGTCTGAAGAAAATGTTAATCCTTTTAACAAATTCAAAGTCGGCGACAGTGTTGAAGTTTTAATCAAAAAATTCACACCTCAAGAACACAGAATTGCATTGAGCGTTAAAGACATTAATAAAGATGCAGAATAGTTAATTGATTGAGATTAATATAAAAATTGCCTGACTTTTAAAGTCAGGCAATTTTGTTATATACATTAATTTATTTTCTTTTTTGTTAGTTACTTTAAAAAATTTTTAATTCTGTGCGGGATTGATTTTATCATTTCGCTTACAGGATTTTTAATTTTTTTTGTTATAAGAATAACGTTATTATCATTTGAAGTGATTTCCAGAGCGCCATGTGCTGCAAAATATTCAAATTTTTCTGCATTAGAAGGTAATTCTTTAAGCGCTCTTTCACCTGTTTGTCCAAATTGATTTAACAGATTTACAACTTGCTCTCTGTTTAATCTTTTTTGGATATCAAAACCGATATTTTTATCTGCAATCTTAAATAATCTTTCAATATTATCACTTTTTTGAAATCTAGTAATCGGGTTGTTACCGGCTTTATATGCACCTATTCTTAAACTCATAATTTTATAATCCTGTCTATCTTGTATTTGTACAAGAATTATAAAAGTCGCACATATTTTTTTTTGCTACTCACCGAAATAGTTTTTAAGACCTACTGAAAGTTTTTTATTTTTACAAAGTTTTTTTAGTTTTGCGATTGCGCGGTTTTCAATCTGTCTGATACGTTCACGTGAAACGCCGTATTGTGAACCTATTTCATCCAATGTTTTTTTGTTTCCGTTGCTGTCAAGACCATAGCGCAAAATTAAAACATCACGTTCTTTAGGACTTAACTGGTTGAGCATTTTTCTGATATCTTCAAATAAATTTTCTTGAGAAACTCTGCTGTCAGGCGCTATAGAATCTTCATCTACAATAAAATCAGCAATTTTTGAAGAATCTTCAGATGAGCTTGCAGGAGTTTCCATACTTATTGTTGATTGTGCAGATTTAATAATAGAAGTAAGCTTGCTTACAGGAACGCCTAATCTGTATGCAATTTCCTGTTTAGTCGGAGTATGGCCGAGTTCGGTTGTCAAATCTATTGTTGCACGACGGATTTTTCCTAAAGATTCAATCATATGAATAGGAAGTCTTATTATACGAGCTTTGTCTGCAATTGCTCGTGTAATTGACTGTTGAATCCACCAGGTTGCATATGTAGAGAATTTGTAACCCTTAGTGTAATCAAATCTTCCTGCAGCTTTCATCAAGCCCATATTGCCTTCCTGAATTAAATCAAGGAAAGAAAGTCCTCGACCAATATATTTTTTTGCAATACTGACAACCAGTCTTAAGTTTGCATTTACAAGCAAATTCTTAGAAAACTCATCGTGGTCTTCATATATTTTTTTTGCAAGTTCAAGTTCCTGTTCGCCTGATAACAGAGGAATTTTACCGATTTGCTGCAAATATATTCTCACACTGTCGTCGGAGTTAACACTTGATAAATTTTCCTGAATTTTCGGATCTTCAACAGTATTAATAATATCTTCTTCCTCAGGTATTTCTACTTCGTGAAAATCAACATTTTCATCAGAAATTTCCTCAGTTGCAAGACTATATTTTTCAATTTCTTTTTTCATAAAATTTAAACTCTCTCCTGATTACATAGTATAACAATGTCATCTCTTTTGCCAGTTGTTAAATTAACTTAATGTTTACGTTTGCAAAGTTTTTGCCTTACTGTTTCAAAGATTATTGCGCTTAAAGCATTTGAAACATTAAGAGAATTAAAATCGGCAAGCATAGGAATTTTAACTGTAAAATCCGAAAGCTTGAGAAGTGATTTTGAAACTCCTGCGTGTTCTGCGCCCATAATAACAGCAAAATTCATATCGTTGTAATTGACATCGTAATAATTATCTTTTGCTCCTGCATCAGTTGCAACTACCCACCAGTCTGAATTTTTCAGCTTTTGGACTGCGTTAACAAGACTATTTACTTTTATGATAGGAATGTGATTTATAGCGCCTGCACTGGTTTTTTCGACAATTGCATTAACCTGAACATTTCTTCTTGACGGAATAATTATGCCTGAAACTCCGGCACAAACACAAGTTCTTATAATTGCGCCAAGATTGTGAGAATCCTCAACGCCGTCAAGTATTACCAGTGAAGCATTTTCATGTTTTTCTTCCAAAAAATCATCCAAGTCTGTATACTGTATTGGCGAAATTTGAGCGATTATTCCTTGATGGTTAAATTCAGCATACGGAATAAATTTTTCTTTTGCAACAAATTGAAAAACTACACCGTTTTCTTTTGCAAGTTCTTTTATTTTATTTAATTTATTATCGCTGTGAATATTTTTGGAGATAAGGATTTTGTTAATTTCTCTTTCGCCTGCGATTAATGCTTCCATAACAGCGTTTTTGCCGTATATTATATCGGTTGTTTCTTCCATTATTTTGCTCCGACTGATGATACATCAAGCATTCTGTCAATACATCTCAATGCTTTGGATGCAATTTCTTTATCTACATTAATTTCGTGTTCTTCTTTTTCAAGAGCATTATAAATATCTGTGAGGTTATGCCATTTCATATTCGGGCATATAATGCTTTCTTTGATAAGAATAAATTCTTTTTCAGGATAATCTCTTTGAAGACGTTCAACAACACCTTTTTCCGTTGCTATAACAAATTGTTTTTTATCACTTTCAGCTGCATATTTCATGATACCTGTTGTTGAGCCGACATAATCAGCAATGGAGGTTACTGATTGGTGACATTCAGGGTGCGCCAGTACAGGTGCATCAGGATATTTATTTCTTGCATTAATAATATCTTCCGGTCTAATTTGAAGGTGTGTAGGGCAAAATCCCGGATAAGTTATTACATTAACGCCGTTTAGCTTAGATTCTACCCATTTGCCTAAATATGTGTCAGGTAAAAATAACACTTTTTCAGACTTTAAACTGTCAACAATTCTTATTGCATTTGAGCTTGTGCAGCAGATGTCACACTCTGATTTGACTTCTGCGGTAGAATTTATATAACAGACCGTAGGAATATCAGGGTTTTTGGATTTAAATTCTCTCAACTGGTTAAGAGTAATCATATCGGCCATTCTGCAGCCTGATTCCAAACGCGGGAGCAAAACTTTTTTATCAGGACACAAGATTTTAGCAGTCTGCGCCATAAAATAAACGCCTGCAAAAAGGATGATTTCTGCATCTGTTTTTGCAGCCATCTGGCTAAGATACAGCGAATCGCCGACATAATCAGCAACTTCGTCTATTTCTATGTTCTGATAACAATGCGCAAGAATTACTGCATTTTTTTCTTTTTTTAATTTACTAATCTTTTCTATAAGCTCATTCATTCGGGTAAATTCTCCTACGTTTAGTGTAAATTTATGTTAAATTTGCCAACTTTGTAAAATATATTGTATAATAAAAATGTAATAGAGTAAATAAGTATAGAAAAAGACATTATGGATTTAAATAGTATTTTATCACAATTAGGCGCGGGAAGTAAAGATACAGTGTATTTATCTATAACGCCGAGCATAGGTTTAGAACTTATTCAACTTGATATTTCAAGCCGCTCGGTGAAGAATTATGCATTTCGTCCGTTAGAATATAACGACTCTTTAAGAGAACCCGCTGATTATGAAGCTTTTAAAGAAGCTGTTACAGAACTTTTTGCAGAACTGAGAATTAATATTAAAAGTAATGTGGTTTTAAACCTTCCTATGGTTTTATTCGGAAGTAAGGAACTGCCTTTATTGCTTGCTGATGATGCTGTATCTGAAGCTTTAACATCTGAAGTTGAACAGTCATATATCTTCAAAAGATATGAACCTGTTGTCAGCTGGACTGACTCAAATAACGCACAGTCAGGCGATATGAGAAAACTTTTCTATTCGGCAGTCCAAAAAAATGTAATTGAAAATCTTAAAAATGCACTTTCTGAATTGGGTGCAACCCTTTCAGGCGTAGAAATGTCATTGACTTCTATTCTGAAAGCCCTTTCTTTTTCAGGTCTTGCAGAAGATCAAATGAAAGAAAACATCAGCTGGAATTTAATGTTGATTAATAACAGCGGTTATTCAATCTGTTCTATGGTTGGTAAAACAATTGTAGATTATTACGAAGAACCTCTTGCTATTAAATCATTTGAAGGCGATGAAATCTATAATGCTATTAATGCATCAGCTCAAATTACTCTTATGAGCTACCCTGCCAACTATCTTTATATAGTGTCTGAAACCAATATGGTTAGTGCCGAACTTCTTTCAAAAAGATTGCAGGTTGACGGTATTGTAAGCTATTGGGAAAACAACAGCTTCAAAAAACAGGATGCAATACCTGTAAGTTTAGAAGTTCTTGAAGAAACAGCGCATAAGATATCACTGGAAGCAATCGGTATTGCCACAGGTACAAATGTTAATATGCCGATTAAATTCAATTTCTTAAGTGCGGCAAAAGCTGACGGGATGTCTGTTGATGACCCTAATGAACCTGTTCACGTGGTTTTGGGCGATAAGGAATTTGATATTTCGCCAAATGCGGCAAGAAATCTCGCTGTTGTGGCTGCTATGATTTTACTTATACCTGCATTGCTTCTGTTTGTGGCTGTACCAATGGTTGTTAAGAAAAAACAGAGTATGCTCGATGACGTAAATTCAAGACTTCAGGCTGCTGAAGCAGAAGTTAAAACTATGCAGGAACAGCAAAATAAAATGAATGACTTTGATGTTAATTCAGAAATTAAAAAAGTTTTAGGAAACAACAGGTCTAAACTTATCGCTTATACAGCGTTAGGTGAATCTGTTCCTAAGAAACTGTGGATTACATATTTTGTAACTAAAGATGACGGTAAAATTGATATTAAAGGCGAATGCAATAATGTTGAAGATATTTACACTTTCTTTAGAAATATGAAAGATTCATTAATCAATACTCAGTTAAGATTACATAAACTTCAAATGAAAACAGATTCTGTTGATGATGCGGTTTCTATTGATCCAAACCAGCCAACAGATTATGAATTTGAAATTACTAATATGACAGATGCCGAATTAAATCCGCCTCCGCCACCTGATCCGAATGCTCAACAGGATCAAAATTCTGACAATCAGGATGACAGCAAAAAAGGCGGGTTATTAAACAAACCGTTGTTAAACTTCGGGAAAGAGAAATAAATAGGAGAGAGTGACTGTGGAAAAATATAGTGTATATTTAAAAAAATTTCAAATTGCAATCGGAATTGCAGTTGTTGCTCTTGTTGTTTTTATAGTTTTGATTGTTAAAACAGTTCCTCAAATCCAAACTATTTCAAATATTCAAAATGATTATAAAACACAATCTTCTACTCTTGCTGATACAGAAAGAAAACTTGAAGAATTAAAAGCTGCTGCTGCAAGAAAAGAAGCTGAAAACGAAAATGTTATGAAAGCATTTTTCAAGCCTATTGAACAGGGACTTGATACAGAAGCAGTTATTTCTGATGAATTCGGTGAAATTTTACAAATTATCAGAGATAATAAAATTAAAACACGTTCTGTAAAATATGATTATGATCCTCAGGATGATAACTTTGTTAAAAATGCAGCTAACAGATACCATGTTTGCCGCGTTTCAGCTGAAATGATTGGAACTTATGCTAATTTGGAAAACTTTTTAAGAGAGCTTTACAAACATGAGCACTTCCTTGATATTTCAAAAGTTGAAATAGCTCCTTACGAAAAAAATAAAAGGATATTGTTAGCAAGCGTTCAGTTCAAACTGTATGCTCAAAGAGATCCTTCATCGGTAGTTGATACTCCTGCTCCTGCAGCAGACAGCGGTGCCGCATCTCCTGATGATGCTGCAAAATCTGATCCTATGGCACCAACTGACGGCGGAATTTCGCCGGAAGCTACACAATAATCAACATGATTGAAATAGTTTGTAGTTAATACCGAATAATTTTTCTTTATTTTTGAAACAGGTTACACAGTAATCTGTTTCAAGTGTATTATGGCAGGAATAATCACTGAAATCAGAACCGCATCTTCCTCTGTGATCATTTGCAAGAAACGGACATGTATAAACTCCCTTTGCAGTTAATATTCTGCCGTATTCGCAGTCAAGGCTGTTCCATTTGAAATCAACACTATCTGCTTTTAGGTTTTTATCGTGATATTCATTTATTGTAAAATTATAATCTTCTGCCTCAAACCCTATTTTTTGGCAGATTCGTTTAAATTCTTTAATTAAAACCTTTTTATCTTCTCTATAATAATTTGTTATGTTTAAAATCGGATTGAAACCATATTTAGACAAGCTTTTTATAGCGTGAATTACTTGTCTGTATGAACCTCGAGAGCGGATATCATCATTTTTTACTTCATCATAATGGTCGATACTAAGTTTAAATATAATTTCAAAACTGCTTTCTTCTTCAACACGTTTTAAAAATCGTGCTTTTTTCTCATTTATAAATGAACCGTTAGTGAAAATGCATACATTAGAGCGTTTTAAACAAGTTCTTAATATTGAATTGAAGTCAGGGTGTGTCATTGGTTCTGCACCTGTAAGATAAATGCATTCTATTTTTTCGTTTCTAGTATCTGATAATGCATCTTTAATTCTGTCGATGGATATAAAATCTTTGATATTTTTGCTTAAAGGAAAGTCTATGTAACAATGTTTGCAATGCTGGTTGCAATTTTTTTCGGTAAGCTCAATAAAAAGATTATTTAATTCTTTAAGTTGGCACATTTGAGACTGGTAAATGCTGTTATTCATGATTTTAACTCCCTGTTGACTTATTTCATAATTATTGTAGTTTTTCAAAAATAAATATAAATTGACCGACAAGGCTATCCTAGAAATTTAAATATAGATAGAAGAATACATACACTATAATTAATCAGTATTTTTATTTATCTCAAAGTCGTCAGGAGTTTTATCCGAAAGCCATTTACTCATAATATGGTGTTCGTAGCTGAGTGCAAAGTTGTAAAGTGCATTAACCAGTACCCGTCCGCTTTCTGATTTGCCGACAATCAAGAAATCACCTGATTTATTTTCGGCAAGCATAATTTCTTTATGAACGATGTTATCAATGTGATTTTTTGGATTTTTATATATGACAAATTTAACCCAATCACACAATAATTTAGTTGTAGTTGTTTTATTTGAAATTATATCTTCATTTCTTTCTTGTAGATATTTTGAAAATTCTCTTAAAATCATATAATACTTTCTTAATTAATCATCAAATGGAGTTGTTGCGGCAAGGCATATAATATCATTTATGCCGTTTTTCTCAAGTTCGTTAATCATTTCTTCAAAAGTTGAGCCTGTTGTACAGATATCATCAATTAACAATAATGTTTTGCCGTTGTATTTTGACTTATCGACTTTAAAGGCATTTGTAAGGTTTTGAACACGCTCTTGACGTTTCAATTTGTATTGAGGCTTTGTGTCTTTTATTCTCTTAATTAAATCGACATTAAGCGTGTTTGCTGTAATCCTGCAAAATTCTTCACCAACCAAATTCATGTGATTATATTTTCGTTTCTTTTCTCTTTTAGGATAGATAGGAACAGGTATAACCTCATAATCTTTTTTATCTGAAATTTTCTCAAAGTATTCAGACATAAACTGTGCAAGGTAAAAAGCTAAATCTCTTTGATTATGATATTTTAGCCCTCTGATTAATTTTTGAAGATTTTTTGAATAAATCCCTGCGCAATAAACTTTTTTACCTTTAACTGTTCTGGAAGGTTTTACAGGCAAAAAGTCCATTTCTTCGTAACATTTGGAACACATTTTTACGGCTTCTTTTGAACTTTTGCAAAAGTAGCATTTTTTCTTATATATCCAGTCAAGAAGATCAGTTAATCGTTTTAGCATAACAGGATTATACTACAAAATTACCTGCATTTAGTTTTTCCGTTCCAGCTGCTACGCAGGTAGCCATGTGGAAAAATAATCTTACCTGCATTTAGTTTTTCCGTTCCAGCTAAGGTCATTACATCTTAAGTAATCCATATTTCCATGAGTAATTACCCAGGCTGTACATCCGTAACCGTTTAATATACCGGGTTTATCAAGATTGCAATATGTATCAAATGGAAATCCTGTTTCTTCAGCTGTGCCCATTGGAATTAAACCGAATTTGGTGTAATAAAATAAGAATACATCTTTTCCCGTTGCGTTAGGCGGGGTTTTACCGTTTACATCAACAAATATTTCTCCGCACACATTTTGTAGAGCAGGTGATGTGCCTCGATTTGCTTTACACTCCGATGACATAATTGTAATGCCAAGAATATATGTTCCGTCTGCCAGAACAAGGTAAGGTGAAAAGTCACTAAATGCGGTTCCATCCATTGAATGTCGATCCCATTTGGTTACTCCTGTCTTGCATCCTTCTCCATAAGGGCAATATTGAATTACTTTAAGATATTTCATAACTTTATCAGCAAACAAGTTTCTTGATTTATTTGCCTGTTCTAATTCTTCATCAGATAACCCATCAGAAGTTGTAAAATAGGTTAAACCCCAATCAGCAACATCACCTTCATTGCTTACAGCTGTTATAAGAGCCTGGCTCATCAGGCTGTTAAATTTTATAAGTTTTGCTGCATATTCTTTTTCCTTGTGTTTTTGAATAAGCGACGGCATTGTCATTGCCGCAACCACACCAATAATGCCGAGAGTAATCAAAACCTCAGCAAGTGTAAACCCCTTTAACCCAGCAACCTTGTCGGGGGGGGGGCAACCCTTAATGCT
>UNSJ01000036.1 GCA_900548405.1 Candidatus Gastranaerophilales bacterium
AATTAAATGAAATTTTAAATAATAATAAATACGCTCCGTTTTTTGACAAATATATGCTCAATTTATTCAAATTTTATCAAAAAAGGGGATATAAATACACCGATTTAAGGCGTTTAAATGTCTTCTTACATAATATATATTATCGGAATATATCTAAAAGCTACAAAACAGCTCTGAATACCCTTAGAATTAATGAAATTTCAGTTAAGCTTAAAATACAGGATGCAAGAAAAGCACTTATTGATGATAGTAATACATATAATTACATATTTCTTGATGCTTTTACCCCGTCAAAATGTCCCTGCTTATGGAGTTTGGAATTTTTTAAGCTCTTATATAATCATTTAGACAGTGACGGAATGATAATGACGTACTCTAATTCAGCTAATATAAGAAATGCATTTATTGAAGCAGGATTTTATGTCGGTAAAATTTATAACAAAGAATTTGATAAATACACAGGTACAATAGCTGTTAAAAACAATAAGCTTATAAAACATGAACTCTCAGAATACGATTTAGGGCTTATGAAAACTAAAGCAGGTATATTTTATCGTGATGAAAATTTATCGCTTGATAATGAGGCAATAATCGAGGTTCATAATAAAGAAGTTGAAAATTCAAATCTAATATCAAGTTCTAAATTTATTAAATCTTACAAAAAGAATAGATTATAATTAAGAAAAAAAATTATTGGTATATATCTACACGATATACATTCTTTAATTCTTACTCATCCAAAACTTTTTTTAAATCAATTTCATATCCTAAAATTTTTGCAAACAATTCAAAATCTTCAAAACGCAGAGTGCCCAGACGCATTTTATGGGATAATCCGTCAAGTGTAAATTTTTTACTGCTGTTTTCTGATGCTATTCTTGCAAGTTCTTTAAGTGTAATTCCCTCTTTTGCAAGTAATATTTTCACATATTCTTTTGCAGTCATAAGCTCTCCTTGTATAATTCTACAAATTATTGATTATATTGACAATTTATTGATAAAGGGTTATAATAATAGACGTATATATCAATAATTAGTTTTATTTATCAATTTTGTTGTAATAATACTTAATCATAGGAGGAGGATTGATGAAAAAGAGCGCGTTTACTCTGGCAGAGGTTTTGATTACACTCGGCGTTATCGGTGTAGTTGCGGCAATGACTATGCCTGCATTAATTTCTAATCATAATAAATCAGTTGTTGAAGCAAGATTAAGCAAAGCGTATAATGTCTTTTCAAATGCAATTCGTCTTTCAGAAATAGATAACGGAATGATGAAGGATTGGCCGACAGGCGCTAATTTAGATATGGACCATTTTTGGAACGTTTATATAAAACCTTATTTTGTTGGCGCTAAATTATGCTTAGATTGCACTGAATGCGGTTATCCTAATAATTGCAATACAGACCCGTTTAGACAAAAATGGTCTGGTAATGGAAACTGGGGTTTAATATCTAATTCATCAAGAATTCTTTTCCAGCTTAATGACGGAACAGTTATATTTTTCCCGAGAAATACAGCCAATTCTGATGGCAGCCCTGCGTATGTATCCTCTTTATTTATTGATATAAACGGTCCTAAAAAGCCTAATGAAGCTGGCAGAGATGTTTTTTATTTCGACAGAAACTATAAATCTGGAATAATTTCCGCACCTGAAGGTGACTGCAAAACCAGTAGAATATCCTGCTCATATACAATTATGTCTAACGGTTGGAAAATTCCTAATGATTATCCGTATAAATTTTAAGGTAAATTAAGTTTTTGCATTAAATATAAAAGTTTATATAATATAGCTATGAATAAATATGATGTAATAGTAGTCGGCGGAGGAACAGCAGGTTGTGCTGCAGCTTACACTGCAGGCAAACTCGGATTAAAAACTTTACTTATTGAAAAAAACATACATCTTGGCGGCACAATTACTTCTGCTCTTGTTGTTCCGGCGATGAAATCAGGTGAACATCAAATAAATACAGAGTTTTATCAAGATTTAATTCAAGAATTACACGCTTTAGGCGGTCAGGCGACTTATCAAAATAATCCGGGTTGGTTTAATCCTGAACTAACAAAAATCGCTTTAGATAATCTAATGGTAAAAGCCAATGTAGAAGTGTTTTTCGATACCCACATAAGGGATATTACTATCGAAAATAAGCAGGTTAAGGCTGTTATAATTTCTAAGGAAATGTTATCAGTATATAACGATAAGATAGAAATTCAGAATAAGAGTTTATTGGTATCTATCGAAACGAGATACATCATTGATGCAACAGGAAATTGTGAAATAGGAAAACTTTGCGGTTGTGAATTTTTGGAAAAGCAAGAAGAACAACAGCCTGTAAGTTTAAGATTTATGATGGGCGGAGTAGATGTTCCTCACTTTGCTGTGTGGCTTAAAAACTATGATAATGACAGAAATGTTACTACTGTTGAGGATATAAACGGTTTTATACACCTTTCCACCGCATATACTTGGGATAAGGATAAAAAATGGGCTCTTGCTCCTTTGTTTGATGATGCAGTTGCAAAGGGCATACTTAAAGACCACGACAGGAACTATTTTCAGATATTTACAGTAGCGGGAATGCCTTCTACCATTGCGTTTAACTGTCCGAGAATCATTGATTACACAGAAACACTTCAGGTGGCTAATATGTCAAAAGCCTTGCTGTTAGCGCGCAGGAACATATTCAGGCTTGCTAATTTTTGCAAAGAATACTTTCCCGGATTTGAAAATGCTTATATTTCAAATATTGCAGATATGCTTGGCATAAGAGTTTCCAGACGTATTAAGGGTAAGTATGTTTACACAATTGATGACGTAAAATCAGGAAAAACATTTGAAAATCCTGTCGTTGTATCAAATTACCCTGTTGATGTCCATTCTGATAAACGTGATAAATCTACTTTGCATACAGTAAAAGACTACACATTGCCTTTGGAAAGTTTAATGTCAGCCGATATTGACAATCTTTTTGTTGCTGGCAGGTGTATATCGGCAGACTTTATGGCTCAAGGAGCTTTGCGCGTTCAGGCAAGCTGTTTTTCAATGGGTGAAGGAGTTGCAAAATACATTGCTAAGGCTTTTTAATCTTGCCCATAAGTATTTGTGCAGCATTCAATAAAGGATCTATTGTTGGAGAATAAGGCGGAGCATAGGTTAAATCATTTTTATAAAATTCATCAACTGTCATCTTTGACAAAAGCGCTGCTGTTAATGAATTAATTCTCTTATCAGCATCACCTGCACCAACTGCCTGAGCTCCCAAAATCAGCCCTGTATCATAATCAGCAATAAGTTTTAAGGTAATATTATTTACGTTAGGCATATAACCTACTTTATCATTTTTTGTTACAGTAACTGATACAGGCTTATAACCCAATGTTGTGGCCTTTTTCTCTGTTAATCCTGTCATAGACATTGTTAAATTTAAACATCTGGTTACTGCAGAGCCTAATACTCCATGAAATTTATCAAATCCGCCGCAAGCATTTATGGCAGCTGTTCTGCCTTCTTTATTTGCATTTGAACCTAAAGGCATCCAGATTTTTGAATCACTTATTACAAGATGTTCTTCAACACAGTCACCACAGGCATATATGTCCTTAATGCTTGTTTCCATTCTTTCATTTACTTTAATAGCACCTGTAACTCCAAGTTCTATTCCTGCATCTTTTACTATTTCAACATTTGGAGTAACACCGGCGCATAAAACAACAAAGTCAGTTTCAAATTCTTTTCCTGTACCTGTTCTTACAGATTTAACCCCGTCTGCATCACCAGATAGTTCAGTTACAATTTCTGAGGTTAATATTTCAAATCTTCCGTTATTTATCGAATTTAACTGTTCCTCGATAAGCTTTGACATATCTTCATCAAAAATTGTCATAACATAAGGCGCATATTCAATCACCGTAACAAATAGATTTTGTCTGACTAATGCCTCTAAAAGCTCCATGCCTATGTAGCCTGCCCCGACTATGGTTGCACGCTTAGACTTTAATGCTTGTTCTCTTATGGCAATACCGTCTTCTATTTTTCTTAATGTAAAGACGTTTGGAAGATTAACATTTTTTATATGTGGAATAACGGGACGTGCTCCTATTGCAATAATTAATTTATCATAATCAACAAGAAAAGCCCTTTGAGTGTTTAAATCCTGAATTAAAACCTGTTTTGATTCGGGAATAATTTTAACGGCTCTGTTTCTCAGATGAATATGTACGTTTTTTTCTTCAAAATCTTCAGGAGAGCGCACCAGAAGAAGTTGATAATCTTCAAAGTTACCCTCTATATAATAAGGAAGACCGCACGCCGAATAAGATATATGCGTATCATCTGTGTACAGATTTATTTCAGCTTCAGGAAGTTCTCTCCTTGCTTTAGCTGCTGCTTTTGCACCTGCGGCAACACCGCCCAATATTACAATTTTCATACTCAAAATATAACTGACACTTTAAAAATAAACATTGTACAATGAGCTAATTTATACCTGATGTATTTAAAATTACACCTTTCATGAATTCACAGTAAGAATCAATGTCTTCCTCAAATTTTTCAACTTTTTGAACTAAATTTGTAATATCAACAATTATTTTTTCATCTTTTAGTTTTTCGTACATAAGATACACTCCCAATCAAAGCTATGACTAACCTGTATAGTTAGTTACGGATTAATGTGTATAAAACTTTAAAGATTTTTTCTACATTGTTACAAAGATTAACCATAACTAGCAAAAAAGTTTTTTTATAGCTTTTAATCCACTTAAAAAGGAGTTTTTATGGAAATAAGAAATAATTATTCTAAAACTGCATTCAACGGAATTATACACAATTCAACATATTCACAGGTTAAGAAATACGCTGTTTCTATTGGCGAAAAAGATAAGTTTGAAGCATTAAGCAAATCTTTTGATAAGTTAGGACCTAACTTAGACTTGGAAATTAGCGCAAGACATGTAAAAAGACCTTTTGAAGGCAACCGAATAATTATAAAGCTAAAATCAACGATTGCTGAAAGAAGGAGAGCATTTGAACTTTTTCATAGCACAAATGAAGCAGTTTCAAAGCATATTTATGAAGTTATGCAGCAGCTTACAGATGCAAGTTCAACCTTATACAAAAAGACTTTCAGCTAATCAATTTCATTATAAACAAGTTTTTTGCGCAAGTTCCATTGAATAAGGGTTAGAACAAGTATAAGTGTGAATAGAACGTAAGCAATTGCTGAAGCTTTTCCTACATTAAAATATTCGAAAGCATTTTTGTATATTGCATAAACCAAAACATTTGTACTGTCTAAAGGTCCTCCCTGTGTCATCAAATATATGAGGTCGAAAACCTGAAATGAACTTATTGCAGTAATAATTATAACAAAAAATATTGTAGGCGATAAAAGTGGCACCGTTACATTTTTAAAGGTTTGAACAGGCGTTGCTCCGTCAATTTTAGCGGCTTCAAACAAGCTCTGGGAAATTCCGCTTAATGAGGATAAAAATATTACCATATTATAACCTATAAGCTTCCATACAGAAACGATTATAAGCGCAGGCATTGCAAAATGAGTATCGTAAAGCCAGTTTATATGTAAATGTAATATATGATTTAAAAGTCCTATATTAGGATCAAAAATCCACTCCCAAACAACGCCTATAACTATCATTGGTGTTATGAACGGTAAAAAGTAAGCTGTTTTATAAAATTCCGAGCCTCTGATTTTTGAATTTAAAATACAAGCAAGAATTAAAGGAATAATAACACCGAAAATTGAAGTCGTAAGAGCAAAAACAACAGTATTCCAAAATATTTTATAAAACAAAGGTTCAGAGAAAATTTCTTTATAATTTGCAAGCCCCACAAATTGGATAGGATTTAACAAATCCCACTTTGAAAAGCTCAAACCAAATGAACATATAACAGGTATTATTATAAATATAAAAGTACCAATTAAGGCAGGCAGTATAAATACCCACCCCGCAAAACTCTGGTTATTTAGAGTATTATCAAGAAATTTTTTCATGCTATAATTATACAATAATTATTAAATTAGGGAGAGATATTAAGATGAAAAAATATGAACACGCTTTTGGCAAGAACGATATAAGAGGGATTTACGGCGATGATATAACCGAAGAATTATATTACAATACCGGACGAGGTTTTGTTGACTGGCTTAAAAAAGAATCAGGCATAAGTGAAGCTGATATGTGGATTACAATCACAATTGATGCAAGAACCCACTCCCCATCACTGGAAAAAGCCTTATCAGACGGTATAACCTCAACAGGTGCAAACGTGGTTAAATTAGGACTTGCACCAACTCCAATAGGATATTACTCCGAAGTTGCCGGTCTTCCAAAAGATATAACTGACGGTAAAAATGTTATTGCAGCTGCAATCATTACAGCAAGCCATAACCCTAAGGAATACAACGGTTTGAAAATGACTTATGCTAAAAGAACTCTTTCTGAAAGCCAAATCGCAGAAGTAAAAGAGCATACTTTTAAAGAAATGAAGTTTCCGTCAGAACCAAGTATTCCGCAAGGACAAATAAAAGAATATAATATTATTCCGGATTACATAAAAGAAATGAAAGAAAAATTCGGTCAAATAGGTAAAGGTATTAAAGTCGTTGTAGACAGTGCTAATGCAACAGGCGGCGTTGTAGGTCCGCAGTTGTATAAAGAACTCGGATGCGATGTTATAGAATTATTCTCCGAACCTGACGGAAATTTCCCTAACCACCACCCAAATCCAAGTGTTGAAAAAACATTGGATACTTTGAAAGAGGTAGTCGTTGAAAATAAAGCAGATATTGGTATTGCTTATGACGGCGACAGCGACAGAATAGGTATTGTAGATCAAAACGGCAAATTCTTAACAGGTGATAAGCTTTTACTTATTTATGCAACAGATTTAATTGAAGATTGCAAAAATAACGGAACTTGTCCTACTGTTGTAAGTGAAGTTAAATGTTCGCAAGTTCTTTATGACACAATTAATAAGCTCGGTGGACAGGCTGTTATGTGCAAAACAGGACACGGTTATATAAAAGATAAAATGAAAGAAACAAATGCATTGCTTGCAGGTGAAATGAGCGGTCATACTTTCTTTAAGGACAGATATTACGGATTTGATGATGCAATATATGCAGGATGCAGAATAATTGAAATTATTGCTAATCACAAAAAAATTAATCCTGACTTTAAAATTTCCGATATGCTAAAACCTTTTGATGAAGTATGTTCTTCAGAAGAAGTTCGTTTTCCATGTCCTAACGAATTAAAAAAATCTACTTTGGAAAAAGTTAAACAATGTGTTGAAGAAGACAAAAATTTATTCGGCTCCGAAATTAAAGAAATAATTACCCTTGACGGTATGAGAATAGTATTTGACGGAGGTTTTGCTCTTATAAGACAAAGCAACACAGAGCCTGTATTTACATTAAGATTTGAAGCGAAAAATAAAGAAGAATGCGATAGGTTTAAATCCTGCATGATAAATACACTTGAAAATATTTTAAAATAGAATATTAAATAAAATAAACAAAAAGATTACAAAGCACTTGCAAAGTAATCTTTTTGTTGTTATTATATCTCTTGTCAGAAAAGTTACTCACGAATATTTTACCAAAGGCTTTGATTAGCTTTATTTTTGGTATATTCGGTGCTACGCACGTAAACACTTAGATTTAATAAAAAAATGTATAATGTGCGTAAATAAATAATTAGAAATTTAAATGAAAGGTAAAATCAATGGATTTAGAAAACAAAGATGAAGTAACATTACAGGAAGCAACCGGTGATACAGTTGAAGATAAAGCTCCAGCTCATGCACCTGTTGAAGCACAAGAAACAGAAGAAAGACCGGCTCGCGGACAAAGAAAAGGTCGCGGCAAAAAACAAAAAATTGAAACAACTGAAGAAAAACCTCAATCAGAATGGATTGAACGTGTTGTTCAAATCCGTCGTGTAACTAAAGTTGTTAAAGGCGGTAAAAAATTAAGTTTCCGTGCTATCGTTATCGTTGGTAACAAAAAAGGTCAAGTAGGTGTTGGATGTGCTAAAGCAGCAGAAGTTATTATCGCTATCCAAAAAGCTATCGCTGACGGAAGAAAAAATTTAATTACAGTACCTATCTTTAAAACAACTATTCCTCATCCTATCACAGGACGTTCAGGTGCAGGTGCAGTTATGCTAAGACCTGCTGCTCAAGGTACAGGTATTATTGCAGGCGGCGCAGTTCGTTTAGTTCTTGAACTTGCAGGTATTGAAAATATTCTTTCAAAATCTTTAGGTTCAAAATCACCTCTTAACGCAGCTAACGCTACTTTAGATGCACTTCAAAACTTAACTCCGTTTACTGAAGTTGCTAAAAAACGCGGCTTAACTATGGCTGAGTTATTAAACTAGGTGCTACTCGCGTAGCCTTATCGGGTTATTTATTAACCTGATGAAATTTTGTACTATAAATATAAGGAATAAAAGAAAATGGCAAAAAGTGAATTAAAACAAATAAAAATTAAACTTGTTAGAGGTTTAATCGGCGCTTCAGATAAACAACGCAAAGTTGTAAGAGGCTTAGGTTTAACTAAACAAGACCAAGTAGTTGAACACTACAACAGTGCGACTATTTTAGGTATGGTAAACAAAGTACCTCATTTGGTACAAATCGTTGAATAATTAATTATACTGATTGATTGCGTACAGCCTTGTGGCGATAGTGAAAGCGAGCAGTCATACAAGATAAAAAGGAAAATAAAATGACAATAACTTTAGAAGATTTAAGACCTGCAGAAGGCGCAACACATAAAACAAAAAGAGTTGGGAGAGGACGTTCATCAGGACACGGTAAAACATCTTGCCGCGGTCATAACGGTGAAGGTCAGCGTTCAGGAAACTCATCTAAAAGAGGTTTTGAAGGCGGTCAAATGCCAGGTTACAGACAAATGCCTAAATTAAAAGGCTTCAAAATTATTAACCAGTTAAACTTTGGTGAAATCAATGTTGGCAGAATTGCTCAATACGGCTTAAAAGAAGTTTCTTTGGAAATTTTAAAAGAAGCAGGCAGAGTTCACCCTTCATGTGTTGGCTTAAGAGTTTTAGGCAACGGCGAATTAAAAGATGCTGTTACTGTTAAAGCTTCTTATGTTACACCATCAGCAAAAGAAAAAATTGAAAAAGCAGGCGGAAAGGTTGAGTTAGTATAATGGCACAAGGAATAAAAATGCCGACAACTGATGATTTAATGTCTATGTGGCAGGCTTCAGGATTGAAACAAAAAATTCTTTTTACATTCCTGATGATTGCTGCATTCAGACTTGGTGTACAAATGCCGTTATTCGGTATTAATAACCAAATCTTCAGCAACATTGCTCAAGGAAATAACATCATTGGTTTCCTTGACTTGTTCTCCGGCGGTGCGTTAGGTAAAGTATCTATATTTGCATTAGGTATCGGACCTTACATCACTGCATCAATCATTATTCAGCTTATTTCTGTTGTTATTCCTTCACTGGAAAAATTACAAAAAGAAGAAGGTGAAGCCGGCAGAAGAAAATTATCTCAATACACCCGTGTTTTCACGGTTGTACTGGCAGCATTCCAATCATTAATATTCATGTTGTATTTACACCATTTACCAGGTGCAATACTACCGAATGTTAACCCGATTATGTTCTTTATAAGCTCTATGGCTGTATTAACAGCAGGTTCAGTGCTTGTAATGTGGATATCAGAATTGATTACGGAAAAAGGTATCGGAAACGGCGGTTCTCTGATAATCTTTGTAGGTATCTTATCAGGTATTCCTATTTACGCATCAAGAACAGCTCAGATTGTTGCTCATAATTCCATGATGCAGGTTGGATTGGCAGTATTACTTTTAATATTCTTCCTTGCAATGGTATTCATTGTAATAATGCAGGAAGCAGTAAGAAAAGTTATTATTGTTAACCCTAAAAGACAAGTCGGAAATAAAGTTTACGGCGGTATGAATTCTTTTATTCCGTTTAAACTTAATCCTGGCGGTGTAATGCCTATTATCTTTGCTATTGCAATCCTGCTTTTCCCATCAACTATTTTAAGTTTGGTAGGACAGGCAAATTTCAAGAGTGAAGCTGTTAAAAACGTAGTTATCCACCTTAATCAGGTTTTAAGTCCTGACGGCTGGGTATATTATGTCTTGTATTTCTCATTAATTGTTGCATTAACATTCTTTTATGCATCAATTATGCCGAATATGCAGCCGAAAGATATTGCAGATAACCTTAAAAAATACGGTTCTTCAATTCCTGGTATCAAACCTGGCAGACCGACTGCTGAAGCTTTAGATAAAATTTTAACTAAAACAACATTTATCGGAGCTATGGGACTAGGTATTATTGCTCTTGTTCCTTCTCTTGCAAGTTATGTTACTAATATCAAAACATTGCAAGGTATCGGAGCAACTTCATTAATCATCATGGTTGGTGTTGCTTTAGACTTGATTAATCAGGTTAGAACTCACCTTTTGGCAAGAAATTATGAATCATTCTTAAAAGAGTAGTGATTAACTTTTAAAATAATTTGCTATAAAAATGACCGTTTAGGCGGTCATTTTTACTTAATAAAAGAAAAGCCCCTCTATATAACTGAGGGGCAAATACTGAGCAATCAGAAGAGTTGAGGATTTACATAACTATATTAGAACTTTTTCACGTGTTATTCATTGGCAGAAATAATTATTATTTAAAAAATTACTAATTATTAAGGATAATTAAATATCTAGTTATATTGGACAAATCAAAAAAAATATCGTATAATCAACTTAAGTGTAAGCATTTTAAGAGGATTACCATGAGAGAATTAATAGAAAAAGACAGAAAAATCACTGTTGTACCGTCAGATTTTAAATGTGCAAATAAAGGTACAATTGTTGAAGTTGAGCCTAAATATTTCACCGTTGAGCTCGAGTACGAACCGCAAGGTATGTTAAAACATAACTATTGCGAATTTTATACACAAACAAAGCATGGTCTTTTGTATTTTGATTCTTATCCGGAAAATATTGAAGGTAAAAAAGTTAAGGTTGCAAACCCTGCTAAACACAGATTTTTGCAAAGACGTCAATATACACGTATCAAGTTTGTATATGATATAGAGCTTAAAAAAGACAATATTACTCATAAGATTACAACATTGGATATTTCTGCAGGCGGTATGAAATTTAAGACAGCAGAAAATGTTAATATTGAATTAGACTACACTGTTACGCTTCCGCTATCTGAAGAACAATCTGTTGAATGTATCTTCAGTCCTATAAGAATTGAAAAAAATAATGAAGGCGGATATACGCTTTCAGGAAGATTTGATTTCCACAACAGTAAAGACAAAATGACACTTACACAATACTGTGCAAAAAGAAGTTTTGAAATACGAAATAAGTAGGAGCGTAGCCGCTCAATGAGCCTTATAAATCTATTGAGAAAAGAGAATAAAAAACTTTTGTTTACGACACCATCGCATTCACAAAAGTTTTTTATTTTTAATAAATTCAGACAATTTTATAAATATGACATCTCGGAAACTGATGCACACAATCCTCAGGAGGCACTTAAAAAGGCCGAGAAACGTGCTTCAATTATTTATAAAACAAAATACACCCACTTTTTAACAAACGGCTCTACAAGCGGCATAATTGCTGCTGTATTATCCTGTGTAAAACTGGGAGAAAAAGTATTAATACGGAAAAACGCGCATCAATCTCATGAAAATGCTGTAAAACTTGCAGGTGCAATACCTGTTTATTATGATTTGCCGGTTTCTAAAGAGTGGGGAGTTCCGCAAAAAACAACTCCTGATTTAATTAATGTTAAAGGTGTAAAAGCTGTAATTGTAACAAGTCCGTCCTATGAAGGCATTACTTCTGATATTAAGTTACTAAAAGATGTTTGCGAGAAAAACAATGCATATTTAATTGTAGATGAAGCACATGGCGCACTATATCCTTTTTGTGAAAAACTTCCCGAAAGCGCCGTCAATATTGCAGATTTTACAATCCAATCTTTGCATAAAACCGCAGGAGGGCTAAATCCAACAGCACTTCTGCATGTAAATTGTAATTTATCAGCATCAGATGCACTTGCTATGATAAATACAACATCTCCGTCTTATCCTTTACTTGCGAGCATAGAGGCTAATATAAACTACTTGAACAGTGTTAAAGGCAGAAAAAAGATTAATCAAATTATTGAACAAATTGAAGAAATTAAAAGCTCAGTAAAAAATGTTGAGTTTGGAGGAGATGACATAACCAAAATTTTAATAAAACACAAAAATCTTACAGGCTACGCACTTTCAGAAAAACTGTTCAAAGAATTTAACATTGAAGATGAAAAAACAAATGAAACTTCGACTATGCTTCTTTGCGGTATAGGAACTTCGGAAAACAAATTAAGAAAGCTTAAACAGGCTCTTTGCAGATTGTAACATATTTGTAACATTTTATTATTATTTATTAAAGTTTTTGTATAAATAAGCCGACATACCATAGTGAAAGTTACTAAGGAAAATCTGAAAGGATAACACGTCACTATGGGAATGGCGGCAGGACAGGCAAGATTATTATCAATAACTTCTCGTATGTCTGATAACGAGTTAAGAGCTCAGATTATCAACAACGATAAAATGCGCCTTGCTACAAAAAGCTCACAGGTAAGTGAAGCTTATGTAACTGCCTTGAATGATGCCCAAATGATGTTTACAAATTATGATGCTGATAACAACGCAAGTTATCAACAATTAACATTTAATGCATTGACATCTTATAATCAATACAACAACCAGTATGGTATTTCTGATATGTCTGGAAGATTGCTGGTATCAGAAAGAGATGCAATTAATTTTGAAAATGCAAACGGTAACCTTGATAAATTCCTGGAAGCCTACGGATTGTCATATGAAACAACTTTCTTCGATAACTTAAAGCAGTACGAAGATGTAGGTGATAAAACAATTCCATACATGACAGGTCAGTACGATTCTTCAGGCAATCCTATTAATGCATCTTCAGGCATGACTGCTGAAGAACTGGAAGAAGCATACTTAGGAAATGAAGAAAAAGGCATTGAAGGTTACAATACAACTATCCAGGGAACAAAATATTATGAATATTCAAGTGCGCTGGCTAATTATACCACTGCTTATGATGCATGGTCATTAACAATTGCAAATAACATGAAAACTAAATTAGAAAGCATAACAACCAGCTCAGGTACAAACCTCAATACACTTCAACAGCAAATTTCAGGTGCAACTGATGCAGGCGCTATTGCAAGCTATCTTGACAACCTGTCTAATTTTGTATCTCAGGCTGAAAAACTTGCTCACGTAAACAGTGACGGAACAGGAGCTTACTTTGACAACGTAAATGGTAAAAGTGCTTCAAAAACATATTTCAAAGATTTACAATCACAAATCAGTTCTGCCAAAAACGGTACAACTAATTATACAAATGCTAACAGCACTCTTACTATGACACATAACAAAGATGCTTCAGGAAGTGTTACATCTTCAAGCATGACATTTACTACCGCAGACGGAAGTAAAATGGTTATCAGTGCAAACAAAGGTGCATCAGGTTATAGCGGTTATACAGTTACAACAACTGATGATGAAGGTAATAATAACAGCTTTACACCATCTGTTACTAACAGCGGAAGCAATATTGTTTTTGAACTTGGTGATGTAAAATATACTTTACCAAGCTTTGATACTTCATTAAGCGGTACAACTACTACTGATAACTCAGACGGCACTTCAACAGAAACCGGCTCTGTATCATCATTTACAGTTTCAGAATATGTTCCTCCTACACTTGATACAATGAAACAGGTTGGTTTGAACGTTATTAATTCACTGTATACTTCTGTATATTCTGTATGGAACCCAAGTTTACCTGAATTTAGAGGAACAGACAGTCCTGAATATACAGCTTATGAAGAAGCTGCAAAAAAACTTGAAATGGTGCTGTTCGGTTCAAATACACTTCCTTTTGAAGATTATGCAAATCTTGGCAACTTTGAATGGTTAATGGCAAATCTGACAGGTCAGGCTTTAGAGGATTTCCGACCTATTGCCAACGTAATAATTCTTGATAACATCATGGACACTTACGGTGAACCTAAATTTGCATGGATTGACTCAACAAAACCAACCGATTCTTATAACGAAAACGGTGATGCAAAAGCTCAATGGTATACTAACTTATTCAATCGTATGACAAGCGGCGGCTATAAAGCATTACAGGATGGTTTAGCATCAAGCAGCGAATGGATGCAGTTTGCTTTTGAAAGCGGACTAGTAACTATGGAACAGGTTGATTCAACATATACCTGGAACACTGTTATGTATTCAAATTGCAGTGATATTACAGAACAAACAAATACCGCAGCAATTACAAAAGCAGAAGCTGAATATAAAGCTGCTATGAACAAAATTGAAAATAAAGACAAACGTTATGATATGGAATTGAAAAATATCGATACAGAACACAATTCATTACAGACTGAATATGACTCAATTAAGTCAGCAATAGATAAAAACATTGAAAGAACATTTAAGTTATACAGTTAACTAAACTTTCTACACACTACACTATAAGCAGGTTATACCTGCTTTTTTATTTTATTTATATTTTTTTCTTCATATTAATGTATGATAATCTTTATACGATATAAAGATTATGTAAGGAAATCAAATTTGTGCTGTTTTTTAGTTTATAATCATAACATAGATTAGATAAATGGAGATAAATATAATGGAAACAGTTAACGAAATTCTTTCAAAATTAGAAAACGCAGACAACTCAACTAAAAATGAATTAGAAAATAAATTAGTTAATATCGGAACTTCAGTATTACCTCAACTTGTTGATGAATTACAAGTTGTAAGAGGTATTAAAAGAGGTGTTGTTGCTATGACTTTAATCAGAATAGGCGATGCTTCCGTTAAATATCTTGAAAAAGCGGCTGAATGCAACAAAGATTTTGAATGGGTTGCTGAATATTTAATCCGTGAAATTAAAGGTTCAGTTGCAGCTTAATAATTTAAAAGAACAATAAAAAAGACCGTTTAAATGACGGTCTTTTTTTATGCTAGAATTTATTTATGAAGAAAGCTGCTTTATTTTATATAACACTATTTTTACTTATTTTGGCATTTACAATTACTGCCGATTATTTTGATTATGATATATGGGCTCGTCTTATAGCAGGCATGGGTGTTATTGACGGCGGGCATGTATTAAAAGCTGACTTTTTATCTTATACGCCTGTGCATACTTGGTGGGATCATGAATGGGGTTCGGGTGTAATATTTTATTTCTTCTTAAAATATTTCGGACCGCAAAGCTTGATATTTCTCCAGTCTGTCTTGTTTTTCGCAATATTTTTTATAGCATCAAAAGTTATTAAGGTTCGCTCAAATATATCGCCTTATAACATTCTGTTTTACTTTTTTGCAGTTATGGCAGTCATGTATAACTTTAATTGCCCAGTAAGATGCCATATGTTCAGCTTTTTATTCTTTACTTTATATATTTATATTTTTGAACTCGCAAGAAAAGGGAATAACAAACCACTATTTCTTATCCCTCTTATAACCATTCTTTGGAATAACATTCACGGAGGTGTTGTTGCAGGTATAGGGCTTATGGGAATGTATGCTCTTGGAGAGTTTTTAAACCGCAGACCATACAAAAAATACCTTTTAACCCTTGTTATTTCAGCTATTACCTTATTTATCAATCCTTGGGGATATGAATATATTAAATTCCTTTTAATGGCAAATACGATGGAAAGAACCCACATTGTTGAGTGGTGGGGATTATTTTCCAAGTATCATTTATTTAAGCAAATTCCGTTTAAACTATTTATGCTCGGTTCTTTAGCAGTTGAATCCGTTTATATATTTAAAAACATTAAATCAGAAGGCTTTAAACAGTGGTACAATAATGCTGATAAAGTGAAATATATCGTACTTTTGTCAACACTATACCTTGCTATAAGTCATGTTAAACTGCTTCCGTTCTTTGCAATTGCTTCTGTTTGTTTTATTTATGAAGATTTCTTCAAGCTAATTGGAAATGTTGAGTTGCCTAAATGGAAAGACAAAGCTGTATATATTCTTTTGATAGCAGTTTCAATATTCACATTAAGCGCAAAGGAAATCTCTTTACCGGTAGGATTGAAAAATTATCCGGTAAAAGAAGTTGAATTTGTTAAGATAAATAATTTGAAAGGCAGAATACTGGTAAACTTCGGACTTGGAAGCTATGTTTCATATAAGCTTTATCCTGATAACTTAATTTTTATGGATGGCAGATATGAAGAAGTTTATTACGATTATATGGTTCCAATGCTAAAAGAATTCTGCCTTGCATACCCGCACTGGAAAGAAATATTAGAATATTTCCCGCCCGATATAATAATAATTGAAAACTACTATCCGATTTATAATGTTTTAAAAGCATCAAATGACTGGAAACTTGTATACGAAGGTGACATATTTGGAGTTTTCGTTCCTAAAGACAAAGCGTCAGAAAAATTTAAAATGCCGACAAATGATATAAATTATTATAAAAATACACTATTTAATACAGGCATAAATTTTAATTAAGGATATAATTACAATATGAATAAAAGTTTTAAATATACATGTTTGTTTGGCGGCGGTGCTATCAGAGGTGTTTCATATATCGGAGCTGTTAAAGCTCTTGAAGAATTAGGCATTTCTCCAACAACATTAGCAGGTTCTTCCGTAGGCTCAATTATTGCGGCATTATTAGCGGTAGGATACAATTCTGCCGAGCTGAAAGAAATATTTTTGAAAGTTAATTTTGATTTGTTTCGTGATATTTCTCTCGGTTTAGGTCCTGTTTTTGCATTGAGCAAAGGAGAAGTCTTTTTAGATTGGCTTAGAGATTTAATCGAATCAAAATTTTACGGTGAAAAATATAAAAAAGGTTCTAACAGATCAGTAACATTTAAAGATATAGACAAAAACCTTGTAATTATCACAACAAATTTATCTAACTTTGAATGTAAGGAATTTTCCAGATACGAAACTCCAGATTTTGAAATAGCGTCAGCAATCAGAATTTCCTGCTGTATGCCGGGATTAATGAAACCTATTGAATACAATAAAACTATTCTTGTTGACGGTGATTTGCAGAAAAGCTGGCCGATGTGGAAATTATCCAAAAATCTTTTGCTAAATGATGAAAGAATTTTGGAATTCAGACTTGAAGGATACTACGATGATAACAATAACAATCTTTCAGGCATAGACTATGCAAATGCTGTTTATAGCTGCATGACAGCAATGTCTACATCATTTATTACAAATATTTATGCTAACAAAGATAAATTTGATTACCTTGTTTTAAACACAGGTGATGTTGTCGTTGTCGATTTTAATATAAGCGCAAATAAGCGTAATGAATTAATGAAAATCGGTTATGACCAAACAATGGAATATTTTAAGAAAATACTTCCTGCAAAAAAATCAAAAATAAAAGACAATTATCAAATAATACTTAATCACATTACAAAAATAAATAAACTAATATCATCGAACAATATTGCAAAAGCCAAATCACAATTGGGCGAGTTGTTTACAGATTTATGTGATTTGCACGAAATTATTGATTTAACCGATTATGAAGATATAAAATCATTTAAAAATTTATTTCTTCAAAACATTATCTATCCTCCTCTTTTTGGTAAAGCAAGAATTAATAACGAGCGATTTATCAAAACAGAATTAGCAAGAATGATAAAAAACATTTCGGAAAAAGTTACTGAACTTGAGAATTATTTGGAGCTATTTTCCTCAAAATAAAATTGTTGACAATAAATTATATTTGTCATAATATAAATGTACTGAAATGCTCTGCCCTGGTGGCGGAATCGGTAGACGCGCCGGACTTAAAATCCGGTTGGGGTTAAACCCAGTGCCAGTTCAAGTCTGGCCCAGGGCATTTTTAAAAGAACTCGAAAGAGTTCTTTTTTTTTATATCATTTCATTTGTTACGAAATATTAAATATAGGCTAAACTCTTTCTGTGTAAGGGAATAAAAGAATAAGGGAGTAGATATAAAGCAATTTTTTGCCAGTTATTTACTTAATATATATATAGTATATAACAATGGAGAGTATAATGTCTGACGTAAGTTTAACTCAAAAATTTGCCAACATGTTTACAAAGCTTGGTGCAGGTTTACCCCAACCAGCCATGACAGGAATAGCATTGAAAAGCATGAACAACGGCTGCGGCAATAGTATTTGGGGCTGCGGAGGCGGTTACGGCGGTTTTTCTTACGGAGGTTATTGCGGAGGAATTAACGATCCTCTTGGTGTAACCTGGATGAATGGCGGCTGCGGCAACAAATCTTAAG
>UNSJ01000037.1 GCA_900548405.1 Candidatus Gastranaerophilales bacterium
ACAAGCACTGATACAGATACAGACACTGATACAGATACAGATACCGATACAGATACAGACACTGATCTCGACACAGATACCGATACAGATTTTCCAATCACCGACTACGGTAAAGAAGTTTACAAACAACGTGTCGTTGATGAAAATGTTTACTCAATAGATAAACGTCAATATATGAGATTTAATGCAGAAGAAAACCAAAATGTAATTTCATTTGAATCAGATGCCTCTGTAATAGCAATCTCAGACATTTCAAGAGGCGGCGTATCTCTAAAACATAATAATAAATTAAAAGTTGGAGATGTTGTTCCGGTACATATGAAATATGGCGATTTAGAAATCTCAGCTAACGTAAAAATTGTTTCAGCATCAGATATCAAAGCCGGAGGTAAATTCATCGACCTTGATCAAGCAACCGCAAACAAACTTTTATACCTGAGCTTGTTGATAAAAGATGAACCTATTGCTCAAACAATTCAAAACATTTCAACAACATCAGTAGATGATTAGGACATATAAAAAGAGGTTAAATAATTAACCTCTTTTTTTTGCTTGACTGATAGTTACTATTAAGTTGTATTATAATATTAAAATACACATGGAAGGTGATTGATGTTAAGTAAAAATTATACAAAGTTTCTTTACTTTTTAGATTGCGATTTAGAAAAAATATTTAAAAACCAGGAAGAATATATTTGCTGCAAAGATGGCTGCTCATACTGCTGCGAAGACGGAGAGTATCCTTTTTCAATGCTCGAATATGAATATTTGATGAAAGGTTTTGACAGTCTGGATATAAATACTCAAAAAAAGATTAATGAAAATATAAGCAACGTAAAAAAAAACGGAAAAGGGTCTTACAAATGTCCTTTTCTAATTGATAAGAGATGTTCTGTTTATAAATACAGGGGTATAATATGTAGAACTTTCGGAGTTTTATCCGAAAAAGCTAACGGCAATTTAGCTGTACCTTTTTGTTACAGCTTGGGTCTGAATTATTCGAAAGTTTATGATGAAAAGACTCAAAAAATATCTCTTGATATGATTAGGAAAAATAATATTAAAATTTTCCCGCACCGGTTTAATCTTCGTTTATCAAATATAATCAACATGGATATAACAAAAGAATTAGAATTAGATTTCGGTGAAATAAAAAGATTGATTGACTGGTTTTAATGTCTAAGACTTAAAACAGGCTCGGAGAGTATTTTTTTATAGTAAAATTTCATCAGGAGGTAATAATAAATGTATACAATTAAAGACGTAGCTGATAAAATGGATGTTTCAGAGCATACTCTAAGATTTTGGGCTAAATCGGGTTTCTTTCCTTTTATTAAAAGAAATGAAAATAATATTCGAATTTTTTCTGAAAATGATTTGGAGTGGGTAAGAATTGTAAAATGCCTCCGTTCTGTTGGTACTGAAAATAAGGCAATTAAAAAATATATTGATTTATGCATAAAAGGTGATTCTACTATTCCTGAGCGTTATGGAATAATCCATTCTACAAAGATTAAAGCTCAACAGCAAATGGAAGAATTGCAAAAGCAATTAGATTTGTTGAATTTTAAAGAAAGTTTTTATCAAAATCTAATAAAAAACAATCTCAAAGATACCTGGAATCCTATGAATAACATTGAAATAAAGGAAGAAGCAGTATAATCTTAAAACTGTCTTCTTAACAAAACTTTTTGATTGTCTTGATTAAATCAAACGTTTGTTTTACAATCGGATTATGAAAAAGATAAATGATGAAAATTCTAAGGATAAGATTTTAATAACAGCCACAAAGCTATTTGCAAGTAAGGGTTTTGATAGTGTCAGTATACGTGAAATTTGTAAGGAAGCAGGTGTAAATCTTTGCATGATTTCATATTACTGGGGAGGTAAACAGGAACTTTACGATTCAATAGTCGATGAAATGGTAGAACGTCAGACTAATTATGTTAAAACTTTTATGGATTTAAATTCTGACCCTGCAGATTTGAGTAAAAAAGAACAAATTGAATTGCTTTTGTTTATATTGGACAAAATTGTAGACTTCTTTTATGAAAATATTTCAGGAGATTTAGTAGTTTTCCTGATTAAAGAGCAGCAGAAACCCGGTTTTATATCTGTAAAAAAAGCTCCTGTTGTTAATTATTTAAGAAAATTGCTTGCAGTAATATTTGAAAAAGATGAAAATGACAGGGAAATTATATTTCGTACAGTTTTTATATTATCCCAGATAAATTCACCAAGAATTCTACCTAACTTTTCACTTAAGCTATTAGGGCAAGATGATTTTATTCAAGAAGATATTAAAATTATTAAAGAAAATGTAAAATTTTATGTAAATTCACTTTTGAAGGAGGAAAAAATTGTTTAAAAAAATATTTGCGGCATTTTTTGTATCTCTTTTGATGGTTCAAAGTGTTTTTGCGTATGATAATAAAGATTTGAATATTGTTTTTTTTAACAGATTTAATGACGATTGTTTAACGTATTATATTAAAACTGCTTTAGAAAACAACCATGACTTGAAAAAGGCAGGATATGTAGTTGAACAATACAGACAGCAGGCTAAATATTCTTTGGGGAACGAATTGCCGTCTTTTAGTGTAAGTGCTAATTATTTAGGGATTAAAATTCCTAAACTTGATAACTTTCAACTTAAACAAAATGCTTTTATACTGCCTTTTATGGCAAATTATGAGGCTGACTTATTGTTAAAAAATCGAGATAAAACAAGAAGTGCCAAAAAGAGTTATGAAGCAAGCAAGTTTGAAGAAAAGACAGTTTATATAGCTTTGTTAACAGATGTTGCAACTGTATATACAAATATTCTTCAGTATGATCAACTTATTGAAATTCAAGATCAAAAAGTTAATATTTATTTGCAGATGCTTAAACGTGACATAAAAAAGTTTGACAGAGGCGTAATTGATTCTTCTCAGTTAAACAGGTCTAAGCAGAATTATGATACTTCTAAAAATGATTTGGAAAAACTTTTAAAAGAGCGTGACACATTGCTGCTGCAGCTTGCTGTACTTGCAGGATGCAGTCCTGAAAGTGTTGACAGCTTAAAGCGCGGTAATTTATTGACTTTTGAATACAAAGGTGTAATTCCTTCACTAGTTGACTCAGATGTGATTTTTGCAAGACCTGATGTTATGGCTGCGGAAACAAAGCTTGAAAAAGCAAAAATTGATGTACGTGTTGCAAGAAAAGAATTTCTTCCTACATTCAATATTACAGGTCTTTGGCTTTTTAATACCATAGCTCCGGGAAGCTTTTTCTCTTGGGAATCTTCTCTTGCCGCATTACTTGCAGGAGCAAGTCAGGATATTTTTGCAGGCGGTAAAAAAGTTGCAAATTTAAGAATGCAGAAAGCAAAATATCAGGAATTGTTTGAGGAATACAGACAGACTGATTTAGAAGCGGTAAAAGAAGTTAACACATCTCTGTGCTTTGTCAAACACGATACAGCTATTGATGCAAATACAAAAAACAAACTTCAATATGAAATAAATAACTTTAATAACATACATAAAAAATACAATCGCGGAGTAGTTTCTTATCCTGATTATTTAGATGCTCAGCTAAAACTATTGTCACAAGAAAAAGAAGCAGCTCAAGCGAAAACACAACGCCTGGTAAACTATTTTACGCTTTATAAAGCTGTCGGAGGAAAGCTATGAAAAAGAAAATATTAGCACTGATATTACTTTTGGTAATAATCGGAACATGCACTTGGCTTTTAGCCGGGAAAAAGTCAAATCCGAATGAACTTACTCTATATGGAAATATTGAAATTCGTCAGGTAGATTTGAGCTTTCAGGTGGCAGGTCAAATAGAAAAAATGCTTAAGGAAGAAGGCGATAATGTAAAATCCGGTGAACTTTTAGCTGTTCTTGATGACAAAGATTATCGTTCAAATTTGGCAGAAGCATCTGCACAGGTAGTTAAAACTCTTGCTTTAAGCAAAGAAGCAGATTCCAAGTATGAAAGAAATTTGCCGCTATGTGCGGATAACACGGTTTCTGCTCAGGATTGTGAAACACTTTTAAATACAAAAAACAAGGCAAGAGGTGATTATGAAGCTGCTTTGGCACAAAAAACTTTTAGTCAGAATCAACTTGATTATACAAAGATTTATGCACCTGAAGAAGGCACAATAACCGTTAGAGTTCAGGAACCCGGTGCAACAATTAATAAAGGGCAAATTGTTTATACTATGTCTAAGACAAAACCTGTTTGGATTAGAGCTTATATTAATGAAACCGATTTAGGAAATATCAAATACGGAATGAGCGTTAATGTATATACTGATTCCATTAATCCTGATACAGGTAAAAAACGAGAGTATAAAGGTTATATAGGTTATATTTCACCTGTTGCGGAATTCACTCCAAAGACATTCAGTCAACTGATTTGAGAACAAGTTTGGTGTATAGAATAAGAGTTTACATTGATGATATTGATGAATATTTGCGTCAGGGAATGCCTACAACTATCAAGATTAATATAGGAAGCAGCACCCAAAATGAACACAGTAGTAATTAAAAATTTAGTAAAGACCTTCTCATCGATTACCGCAATTGATAATCTTTCATTAAATATTGAAAAAGGTAAAATCACAGGTTTAATTGGTGCTGACGGCGCAGGTAAAACAACTCTGATAAGACTTGTTATCGGACTGTTAGTCCCTGACAGCGGCGAGATTTCTACTCTCGGACTTAATCCTGTTACGCAAAAATCAGAACTTAATCCCAAAATCGGATATATGCCTCAAAAGTTTGGTTTGTATGAAGATTTGACTGTAATCGAAAACTTAAAATTGTATGCTGATTTAAAAGAAGTTCCTTATGATTTTGAGAAACTGCTGGAATTTACAAGTTTGAAACCTTTTCAAGACAGACTTGCAGGTGCTTTATCAGGCGGTATGAAACAAAAACTCGGGCTTGCCTGCACATTGCTCGGTTCACCTGATTTTTTGGTGCTTGATGAACCTTCAGTGGGTGTAGATCCGATTTCAAGACGTGATTTAATGAAAATGGTCCGCGATTTGATTACACCAGAAACAACTGTATTATGGTCAACTGCTTATCTTGACGAAGCTCACAGCTTTGATACGGCAGTTGTGCTTAATAACGGCAAAGTAATTTATGAGGGAAAGCCGCATGATCTTGCTTCAACGCCTCAGGAATTTGAAAACAAAGTTATAGACCTTATGGGAGGATATAAAAAGGAAAAATCGCTAATTGCAGAAAATTATTCTCCTATACAAACCGACATTGAGTGTACGGTTGTTGCTGATAATCTTGAAAAGAAATACGGGAATTTCTATGCAGTAAAAAATAATTCTTTCTGTATTAAAAGAGGGGAAATTTTCGGACTTTTAGGCCCTAACGGTGCAGGCAAATCTACTTCTTTTAAAATGATGTGCGGTCTTGCAAAACCTACAAGCGGAACAGCAAAACTAATGGGTGTGGATATTATTAAAGATCCTGAAAAAGCTCGTTCTAATTTGGGGTATATGGCACAAAAATTTTCTCTTTACGGAAGTCTTACTGTACGCCAGAACCTTGAATTTTTTGCCGCAGCATACGGAATAGCACTTTTAGACAGGAAAAAGCGTATTGATGAAATTATTCAGGTTTTCGGGTTTTCAAATATTGAAAACCAAAAGTCAGAAGATTTGCCTTTAGGCTACAAACAAAGGCTGTCAATGGCGTGTGCTTTAATTCATAACCCGCCAATATTATTTTTGGATGAACCCACCTCAGGGGTTGATGTTGTTACGCGCCGCGATTTTTGGAACCATATTACATCGCTTGCCAAAAAAGGAATTACCATTCTGGTTACAACGCACTTTATGGATGAGGCTGAATACTGTGACAGGATAAGCCTTTTTTATCATGGAGAAACTATTGCAGTAGGAACTCCGCAAGAACTTAAAGACAGAGCACATGCTTACAATATGGAAGATACTTTTATATCATTGATTAAGGAGTCTGAAAAAGAATGAAAATTTTATCAGCTTTAATAAAAAAAGAAATATTACAGATTATAAGAGATCCAAGCAGTATTCTTATAGCTTTTGTTCTACCTTTGATATCAATATTAATATATATGTACGGTGTAAACATGGATACAGTAAGGGTTAAACTCGGTATTAAAAATGATGATGCAAACCCTGAAATTTCAACACTTGTAAAATCATTCGGACACAGCAGGTATGTAAATTCATTTGTTTATGATAATGAAGGAAAGCTTACAGAAGATATAGTCCGCTCAAAATTAAAAGGTGCTGTTATAATACCGAACGACTTTTCTACTAACCTGTCGCGCGGTAAAAAGGCTGACGTTCTTATTGTAACCGATGGTACTGAAGTTAATACGGCAAATTATGTTCAAAACTATTCATTGTCAATTTTAAATCAATGGCTTATGACAAGCAAATACAGCGCTCTTGCTTCAAAGCAGATAGTGACACCTGAAATAAGGACCTGGTACAATCAGGATATTAACAGTCATTATTTCATTTTGCCGGGTTCTATTGCTATAACAATGACATTAATCGGAATTTTATTAACTGCGCTTGTTATCGCAAGAGAATGGGAACGCGGGACAATGGAAGCGCTTTTAAGCACGCGTGTCAAAAAAATCCATATTGTGCTGGGTAAATATATTCCTTACTTCTTACTGGGTATGCTTTCTATGGCATTCAGTGTATTTATGAGTGTAGGAGTTTTTCATATACCGTTTAGAGGAAACTATCTTGTCCTGTTTTCTGTCAGCGGATTATTCCTATTCACTTGTCTTGGCATAGGCTTGACAATTTCTTCTATAACTAAAAATCAATTCCTCGCCAGTCAGCTTTCACTCGGGCTTGGTTTCTTACCTGCTCTCTTATTGTCAGGCTTAATGTTTCCTATTAATTCAATGCCTTCATTCTTTCAGTTTTTGACAAGAATTCTGCCGCCAAGATACTATATAACCTTTATAGAAAGCGAGTTTATGGCAGGAACTGTATGGGAAATTGTTATTGTGAATTCTATTTTTCTTACCATACTCGGTCTGCTCTTGTTTATGCTTGTATATAAGAAAACTGATATGAGGTTACTTAAATGATTATAGACTTTTTAAGACGAGTATTTGCTCTTATAAAAAAAGAATTTATTACGATTTGGAAAGATCCCAAAAGCCGTAATATAATTATAGCAATGCCTATTATGCAGCTTCTTATATTTGCTAACGCAATTACTATGGAAGTAAAAAATATTGATGTTGCAGTTATTGACCGTGATAATTCTGTGGAATCACGTGAATTGCTTTCACGTTTTGAGAACTCTCCAAGATTCAGAAAATTTTATTATGTTCACAACGAAAATGAACTCAAAGAGAAAGTTGATACACAAAAAGTTCAGGTTGGACTTTATATAGATAATAATTTTTCAAAAAATATAAAGGGACAAATTCCGGTAAATATATTGGTTATAACAGACGGCCGTCAGACAAATTCCGCATCCATAGCAGGCGGTTATGCCTCACAAATTATAAACGGCTACAATCTTGAAACCAGCAAAAACAAAGGGGCTGAAATTAATCCAGTTATTAGGAACTGGTATAATCCGAACCTTGAATACAGGTGGTATATATTAACTGTTTTGATAGCAATGCTTGCACTTGTTATAACTATTCTTTTAACAGCATTATCAATAGCAAGAGAAAGAGAATTAGGTACTTTTGATCAACTGATTGTCAGTCCTCTTTCATCATTTGAAATTCTCCTTGGTAAAACTGTTCCGCCTCTTATCATTGCAATGGGTTTAACATGTCTGATGACAGTTATTGTAATAACCTGTTTTAGAGTGCCTTTTGCAGGTTCAATAGTTCTGTTTTTAATTGCAATATTTGTGTCACTTCTATCTATTGTTGGTGTTGGGTTATGTATTTCATCCATATGCAAAACCCAGCAGCAGGCAATTTTGGGTGTTATTACTTTCCAAATGCCTGCAATTTTATTGTCGGGGTTCATTTCACCAATTGAAGATATGCCTGTTTTCCTGCAATATTTTACATACATAAATCCTATAAGATTTTTTATGGTTTTGACCAGAGGAATTTTCTTAAAGGGAATGGGAGTTGAAGATATAATAATGAATTTAATCCCGTTAATTATAATTGCGGCAATGACATTAAGCCTTGCAAGCTGGACCTTTAAAAGAAATTTAGATTAGCTCATATAAAGTTTGAAAAAAATCTATATTGATGATACTTTTTCATTAATGAAAAAGTTTTTATTATCTATACTTGCATCAATACTCTTACAAACAATCAGTTTTGCCGAAAGCAGTTCATATGTAAAGCAAATTGATGAATTTTCCTGCGGACCTGTAAGTTCATATAATCTTATAAAAAAATCTTGTCCTGCTTGCAGGGATTACGATATTAATAAGCTGAAAAACTTTGAAAGGACAGATAATAACGGAACTACAACTTATAATCTTTGTAACGGGTTAAATAAATACTTTAAATCACAAAATTTACAGACAAATATCAGTTATTATGGAGTAAAAAAACTAAAAAGGTATAAAAACGGCTCTAATATAAATTTTCAAAATATAGCCAAATTATTAAATGAAGGAAATTCTGCAATATTAAATATTGGTGTTTATACTTTAAATGATGACGGTTCATATACAAGACATTGGGGACATTATGTCAATTTAATTTCTGTTAGTGATAATAAACTCAAGGTATTCGATCCGTATGACAGGGCAAATCAATATTCTGATTGGACTATCAAAACCCTCACTGATATTAAAGTTAACAACATAAATGATAATGAAAAATATGTTAATTTGAAAAATTACCACATCGTAAGCTCTCAAATTAATTATCTTGAAAAAAATGAATTTGCATTGATAAACGGTGTTATTTTAATAAATGACTTTGAATGAAAAAGGTGCAATGATAAAAATATTTTGTGAGCATTTTGTGAGCATTTGAAAAATTCAGGTGTCACTGTAAATTAACACATGGTTTGATTATTTTTAACAGTTAGTTTGATTATTTCGGGCAATATATTCTCACAAATTATATATAAAGCTCGACCGTGATATATAAAATTGCATAGATATTTTAAAATCAATCTCATTTAATACTTAATATCTTATGTATCAAATTTATAGTTTTCCGCCGACTGCCTTATATAAACTCAATGAATCTATCAAACATTCTGTTTTACTTTGGATTTCTTCTTGCTGAACAGCTAAAAGAGTTTCTTTAAATTTTAATGTATCAAGATATGAAACAGCACCTTTTTCATATTTAAAATTTATATCTTGAAAATATTTTGTTTCATTTTGAACTCTTTTAATATCATTTGAATGCTTTGCGGTATCTGATTTTAAAACTACAAGGCTGTCATTTATTTCTTGAAAAGAAGTTAAAATTGTTTTTTGGTATGTATTAAACATCTCTTCGTATTTGTATTTTTTGCCCTTTAGTTGTGCAATCAATCTGCCGCCTTGAAAAACAGGTTGTGTAATTCCTGCTCCGAGTGTTAATAATAATTGTTTATAATTAAATATATTCATCATATTGTTATAATTATATCCCCAGTTTCCGTTTATGGTTAAAGTCGGCAGCATTGCTTTTCTTGCAGCTTTAACATCAAATGCTGCTGCTTTTAGCTGTGCTTCAATACTTAAAATATCAGGTCTTTGATTTACAATTTCTGTTTCAATGCTTTGAGGCAAATTATTTAACAAGGTAATTTCATCAATAGAAGCTCTTTGAAGTTCGTTTGAGTTTTCGCTTGTACTTCCGATTAAAACAGAAAGCTGATTTAAAAGTTTTGCTCTGTCTTTTTTCAATGTTTCAAGCGCGGATTGGCTTTCAATATAAGATTTATCGGCTTGTGTAACATCCATTGACGAATTTAATCCATATTCAAAATTAACTTTAGTCAACTCTAAAACTTCTTTTCTTATATTTACAAGCTCTTTTTGAATTTCAATTTGTTTATCAATATTTAAAATATTAAAATAGGTCGTTGAAGTTAAAGTCGTTAATGAAATAAATGCGGCTTTTTCATCATATTGCATAGCTTCATAATCTTTTTGCAGTTTTTTTCTTACATTATAATTTTTGCCCCAAATATCAATTTCATAATTTACACCAATCGGGATAGTATAATTTTTCATATAATCGCTTCTGCTCCCTTGTGCATCTATAGATATTGCCGGCAATTGCATTGCCCAACCTTCTTGTACAGCGGCTTTACCTTGTAAGACCTTCAGTTCGTTTATTTTAATGTCATAATTCTCCGCTGCGGTTTTTACGATATAATCTGTTAAAATCGGGTCATTAAAGCGATTCCACCATTCTAAATTCATATATTCCAATTTTTTATCAGCAGCAGCCGCTTTTTTATTTTTGCGTTTTGTTTCTTTCTGTATTTCAACTTTTACAGTTTTTTTATTAACATCTTCAACACTGAAAACTGGCAAAATATTTGTACTTAAAAAAGTAATTATAAAAATTGAGGCTAATAATTTTCTGTTATTCATTTTTACCCCCTTTATTTTTTAAACTTGCAAGGTAATTTATAAATCTCTTTTTAATTTCAGGATTTTTTGCCATATTTAATCTCTTTTGAATTGTCATAACTATAATATATAGAATCGGCGTTACGAAAAGATTTAAAAATGTTGAAACAAGCATTCCGCCAAACACAGCTGTTCCCATTGAAATTCTGCTTTTAGCACCGACTCCGTGAGCAAGAACTAAAGGAAGAATACCTAAAATACAAGTTAAAGAAGTCATCATAATCGGTCTGAAACGAATTAAGCAAGCCTCTAATGCGGCATCTTTAATGCTTTTGCCTTGTTCCGTTAATTGATTTGCAAATTCAACAATCAGAATTGCGTTTTTACTTGCAAGCCCGATTAACATAACAAGCCCAATCTGACAAAATACATCATTTTCAAGTCCCCTTAAAAATTGGAATGACATTGCACCGAATATTGCCAGAGGAACTGCCATAAGAATAATTGCAGGTGAAAATAAATTTTCATATTGCGCAGCTAAGATTAAAAATACAAATACAAGGCTTAATACAAATATTAAAGAGGAAGAGGCACCTGATGACTGCGATTCTAAAACAACTCCTGACCACTCGTATGAAAAGTTTTGAGGAAGTATCTTCTTTGCAATTTTTTCCATTTCTTTTACGGCTTCACCTAAACTTGCATTATTTGCAGCGTTGCCCGAAATCTCCGTTGAACGTCTTAAATTGTAATGATTTATAGTATCAGGGCTATATTTCATTTTATAAGTAATAAGATTTGATACGGGAATCATCTGTCCTGTATTATTTCTTACATATAACTGTCCGATATCCTCGAGATTTTTTCTAAAAGCATTGTCTGCCTGAATATAAACCCTGTAACTTTTATTCAAATAAGTAAAGTCGTTCACATAATATGAGCCCAAAGAAATTTGCAGGGTATCATAAATATCCTTTAAACTCAAATTCATCTGTTTTGCTTTTAATTTATCAACTTGAACATCAATCTGCGGATTATTTGCAGTAAATGTAGAATATAAATTAGACAATTTTGTTGACTTATAGCCTTCTGATATAACCTTTTGCGTTGCTGTACTTAATTCTTCCAAAGTATGGCTTGCATCGTCTTTAATTTCAAACTGAAAACCGCCGACTGTTCCAATGCCGTCAATTGCAGGCGGTCCGAAAGCATTAATTATTGCATCAGGGATTTTAGCAAATTCAGCATTTATTCTTTTAACAATTTCTTCCGATGAATGATATTTGCCCTTTCTTTCCTCTGTAGGTTTTAAAATTACAAACATTATTCCTTTGTTTGTTGAAACACCTGTAAAAGAATAACCCGTAAAATTAAAAACACCTATAATTTCATCTTTTTCAGTTTCAAGCGCCTTTATAATTTTATCATTTATCTTTCTTGTATTTTCTAAAGAATAGCCTTCAGGTGCTTGAAGCATTACCGTAAAATATGATTGGTCTTCCGTCGGCACAAAAGATTGAGGAACAATTTTAAATAATAAAACCGTTGCAGCCAAAAGCATAATAAATACGGTAAAAACCTGTTTCCTTTTAAGTATAATTTTTTCTAATATTATTTTATATTTTGCAATTACCTTTTCTAACCATTTATTAAATATTTCAAAGAATTTAAAAGTTTTTTCTTCTTTTTTACCTAATAAAAGAGAGGACATTGCAGGAGTCAGCGTAATTGAAACAAAAGCAGAAAAGAATATAGAAAAAGCTATTGTTAGAGCAAATTGTTTATATAATTTACCTGTGATACCCGGAAAAAATGCAATAGGCACAAAAACCGTAATCAATACAAGAGAACTTGCAATAACCGCTCCGAATATTTCTTTTAAGCCTTCAATTGCAGCTTCTTTGGGCAGAAACTTCTTTTCTTTAATATATCTTTCAATATTTTCTACAACAATTATGGCATCATCTACAACAAGCCCGATTGCAAGCACTATTCCAAAGAGAGTCAAAGTATTTATTGAAAAACCTAAAAGTTTCATAAAAATAAATGAACCCACTAATGAAACAGGGATTGCAACAGCAGGGATAAGAGTTGTTTTAAATCTTTGCAGAAAAATATAAATTACTAAAATTACAAGAATAACAGAACCGGCAAGAGTTAATAATACTTCTCTGATAGATTCTTTTACAAGATTTGTTGCATCGATTGAAAGTAACGCTTCCATTCCCGGCGGGAATTTCTTTTCAAGTTCTGCCATTTGTGCTTTTATACCTTTAGCTACCTCCATTGCGTTGGCATCGGGCAGCTGCATAATAGCAAGAGCAACAGCATTTTCGCCATTATAAGAGGTTAAGGCATTATAACTTTCTGCTCCGAGTTCGGCTCTTGCAACATCTTTTAACCTTACAATATTTCCGTTTTCACTTTTTAAAACAATTTCATCAAATTCACTAGCATTAACAAGTCTTCCTGGAACCTGAATGTTCATGGCAATTTTTTGGTCTTTGCTGCTTGGTGCTCCTCCAACCTGCCCCGCTGCAACCTGAACATTCTGCTCAAGCAATGCATTTACCACATCATTCGGTGTTAATTTTCTGTTTGCAAGTTTATAAGGGTCAAGCCATATTCTCATTGCATATTTTTGTTCGCCGTAAATTGTAACGTTAGCTACGCCGTTTACCCTCTGAATATAATCTTTAATATATCTGTCCGCATAATTACTTAAAAATTTTGTATCGTATTCATTATTTTTTGAACGCACAGTATACATTAAAACCATTGCAGTTGAATTCTTTTGAATTGTAACACCGGTTGCCTTGACTTCTGCAGGCAGAGTCGGTTCAATTTGTTTAACTCTTGTTTCAACATCTAAAAGTGCATCGTCTTGATTTCTTGAATTATCAAATACAACATTAATTAATGCAGTTCCGTCATTGCCTGATGAAGATGTCATATATTTCATGCCTCTTGCACCGTTTATTGCCTGCTCCAACGGAGTTGTAACGGTCGATTCAACGGTTGTTGCATCTGCTCCGACATAATTTGCAATAACGGTAATTTGAGTAGGCGCTAATTGCGGATAATATTCAACGGGCAAAACTGCAATACAAATTAATCCTGCAAGCAAAATAATAATTGAACATACGGAAGATAATATCGGTCTTTTTACAAATGTTTCGATAAACATTTATTTTTCCTCCGCTTCTTCTATTATGGGAGCGCCTTCATAAAGTTTTTGAATTCCTTTTACTATAACAACATCATTCTCAGCCAAACCGCTTTTAACAATATATTTGCCGTCTTGCATTTTATCTATGGTAATTGGAATTTGATGAGCAATCTTTGCACCGTTTTCTTCTTTTACTGTATAAGCAAAATCAGCACCGCCCAGATGAGTCGTTGAACCGATAGGTAATAAAAGACTTTTTGCGGTATCAAACACCAATTTAACCTTTACCGTTTGGTCTGCTTTTAAAATATTATCAGGATTTTTAAAATATGCTTTAGCAAGAATTGTCTGGGTAGAACTGTCGATTTTTGGAGAAACAAAAGAAATTTTAGAACTTGAAATCACTTTATTATCATAATCCAAAATTTTAACAGGCAGACCTTTTTTTAATTGATATACATACTCTGCCTGAACTCCTAAGTTTAGCTCTAATGTTTCATTTTGAGTTACGGAAAGCAAAATGGTTTCACCTGAAACCATTTCACCGACTTTCACAGGTACATCGCCGACAATACCTGAAAACGGTGCAGCGATATTATGATATTTTAATTGTTCTGTTTGTTCTTTAATTTGGGCTTTATTTGTATCTAGTGCTGATTTTGCTTTTTCATAAGCTGTTTTATAATTTTCCAAGTCTTGTTTGCTGACAGTTTTTCTATCATAAAGTTCAGAATATCTTTCATATTGTACTTTTGCAGTTTCCAAATCAGTTGTTAAAGAAGCTGTCTGCGATTTAAATGAGTTTAAGAGTGCTTCTTGTTTTTTAGGGTCAATCACAACTAAAAGCTGACCTTTTTGAACTTTATCGCCTGCCTTAACCTTAATATCCGAAATTACACCTGTCACTTGAGGCTGAATATTAACTGATTGCCTTGAAATTAAAGTACCTTGATAAATCTCAAAACTTTCAACATCTTCAGGTTTTAATTTTTGCAAAACAACAACCTCAGGTTCAACTTTATATGAGAGCATCTGATAGATATCGAATCCGGCAAATCCTAAAATTAATATAATGGTGGCAATAATAATACATATTAAATTTTTCTTTTCCATTGAAACTCCTTGTTTTTAAGTCCGATTTCATACATGACATATTACTTTTTAATAATTTTTTTGTCAATAGATTAATTTGACTTTTACAATCATTCAATATAATGTATGAGAATAAGCAAGAAATCAGGGATATAAAATGTCATTTACAGATAACGATGTTTTAATTGAATTTAACAGACTAACGAGAGAAATAAACGAAGTTTATCATAATGTAAGTTCAAAATTAGGCATTTCCGATAGTGCATTTATTATATTATACGCACTTGTTGAGCTTGGGGACGGATGCAGACAGGCAGATATAGTAAAAGCATATTGTGTAAATAAACAAACTATCAATTCATCAGTAAAAAAACTGCAAAAAGAGGGCTATATAGAACTAAGGGCTTCAAAAGGACTTGATAGGAACATATTCGTAACACCAAAAGGCGAAAAAATTATTGAAGAGAAAATTTATCCGATTTTTGAGATTGAAAACAGCATAATTAACGAATTTTCAAATGAAGAACAAATTATGTTATCTTTATTAACGAAAAAATATCTTCAAAAATTAAAAGAAAAAGTAAGTAATTAAGCCTATTTCAAAAGACAAATCCGATTTTATATAAAGTATGTTTTCGGACTTAAAAATATAGAAAGTTAAATTGTAAATTAACAACCAGTTTGAGAATTTTTAACAGGTAGTTGAAATTATTTATTTATTTTCAATTAATGTCGAAATTTCTTTTTTAACTTTTTCAAGGTTATTATCTGTTAAAATTGGAATTAAATCATTGATTTCTTTTATACTTTTATCCCACCATTTTAATTTAAGCATTAATTTTATCAGTTCATCATCAAATCTTTTTCTTATAACTTTAGCAGGATTTCCTGCAGCAATGGTATAAGGTTCTATATTTTTTGTAACAACACTATTTAAGCCGATAATAGCACCATCTCCAATATGAACTCCGGGTAAAATTGTTGCATTTTGCCCTATCCAAACATCATTTCCTATAATGGTGTCCCCTTTAATCGGCATTTTTGATAATGAAGGTGTTTCTTGATCCCACCCTTCAAAAATATAAAATGGATAAGCAGAAACTGCATTTATCTGATGATTAGCTCCATTCATTATAAATTTAACACCTGAAGCTATCTGGCAGAATTTGCCTATAATTAATTTATCTCCAATAAAATCATAATGATGAGTTACACTGGATTCAAAATCGTCATCTCCGAAGTATGTAAAATCCCCAACTATGATATTAGGATTCTTAATTGTTGGCTTAACGTAAATTATATTGTTAAACCCTGATATGGGATTTATGTTATTTGGATTAGGTACTTTCCCATTTTTCATAATACACCTTGTCTTTAAAAGTGATTTTATCATAAAATTTTTCTTTAATGATTAATATTATTGAGATTTACTTAATTTGAATTAAATAAATTTATTGCGTTTCGGACTGCAAACTTTCGTATTTTAAAATGAAATTAGGATTTAACACTTAAAAATTTATGTTTCCTGCCTAAATGTCTAAATTTCTGGTTATAATTGAATGTGGTCTATATTGATGTTATATTACACCGACTTTTTTTCAAAGTACACCGTCCAAAAATATCAAATAAGTCCTAAATACCTGCACTAACAACCTTTAAAGCAAATGTCCCTCTTAGGACAACAAAGGACACTTGAAGGACTTTTCGTTTAGTTTGATAATTTTATTTTATCATATTTCCGACTGCCAAAACTTAATAAAATCAAGGCTTTCGGGAAAATTATCAAACTATCTGAAATTCTCAACGTAAACGTTAAAATACATTAAAATACAGTGAGCATTTGAAAAATTCAGGTGTCACCTCAAAAAAAATAAAAGGCTCGAAAGCCTTTAAAAAACGGAGTAATAGGGATTTGAACCCTAGATGCAGATTGCTCCACATAACACCTTAGCAGGGTGCCGCCTTCAGCCACTCGGCCATTACTCCATTTATTTTTTATTTCATTGCGACTCAATATCACAACATGTGCGTATATATATGATAACATAAATATTTTTTTTCGTAAATACATTATTTTATTCTACTCTCCTATTTACTCTTGACCCATAGAGCTAATTGGGTTAAAATGGTGATAAACAGTATTTTGAAAGGCGTATTTAATGATTGAAATGAAAGTTATGGGCATTGCTCTTGATACCAGAACAGGCTCTCCGATTGTTGTATTACACGATAAAAATAACAGGAAAGCTCTTCCTATTTGGATTGGTTCTGCTGAAGCCAGTGCTATTATAAGAAAAATTGAAAACTTGTCTGTTGCAAGACCTATGACTCATGATTTGATTATAAGCATAATTGAAAAAACAGGCTATACTCTTGATAAAGTTGAGATTAATGACGTTGAAAAGGACACATATTATGCAACTTTATTCCTTTCTGATAGTGAAGGAAAAGTTGTGGAAATTGATTCACGTCCTTCTGATGCTATTGCTGTTGCAATAAGAGTTGATGCCCCAATTTATGTTACTGCAAACGTTATTTCAAACGGGTCTGTATCAACTGATACTGCTAAAGATGAAGAAGAAGCTCAAGAATTTAAAAAGTTTGTTCAAAGTATTAAACCTTCTGACTTTGAAAAACTCATGAAAGATAATGAACATCACGAAAGTGATCAATAATTGAAGTAAAGGAGCGATTATGAAAAGATTAAGTAAAAAAGCTGCTACGTTAGTTGGAGAAACATTGACAAAGCTCCAATGTGACGTGTCAAGCAGCTATGCTTGCGGGGGGGGGGCAGACTTTTAAGCTC
>UNSJ01000038.1 GCA_900548405.1 Candidatus Gastranaerophilales bacterium
ACAAATTGTCATTAATAATATTATTGGCGGTGGCGGCTGTTATAGTAACAGTTATGACTGCGGCTGTAATAACGGCGGAAGCAATAAATTCATGAACTGGATGCTCGGTATCGGTGTTGGTTCTACCTTACTTGGCGGAATCTTAAGTATGTTCGGAATTGGCGGTGGTCAAAAAACTGAGGGTGCCGGCGGTAAAGAAGAAAAGGCTGAAGTTAAAAAAGAAGAAACACCTAAAGAACCAAGTAAATTGGATCAAGCCAGAAAAACTCTTGACAGCTTAGGTATGACAAAAGATAACGGATACACAGTTTCAGTTGATGAAGACGGCAAGATTACATATCACTACAATAAAGACGGAATTGATGTTGAAGCAGATAATGTCACAGATTTAATAGACAAAATCAACAAAGCTAAAAACAAAGATAATAATTCTACAACACCTTTAGACGAAGTTGACGAAACAGTTGAAACTCCGACTGAAACACCTGAGGATATTCAAACTCCGGGCAGCGGAAATAAACCTAATGCATCTACAAGAACAGGTACAGGCACTCCTGCCGGTTGGTACAGAGCTGTTAATGACGGACAAGAATTAAAAGCTGAAAAAGCTCAACTTGAAGCTGCACAAAAAGCAGGTAAAAACCCTGCACAAGAATTAGTAAATAACTTATTAGACACTAAATTAGGAAATGTTATAACTGATGCTGATAAAAAAGAATTGTTAGCAACAGTGATAAAGAAAAACCCGAGTGTATTCAACGCTGACGGCACATTAAAAGACGGCGCAGACGTATCAAAACTCGATGTTCCAACTAAAGAATGGATGGAAAAAGAGTATAATGTACAAGTCTTAAAAGAAAATGCTGATGGAACTAATACAGTTGTTAAGAAAAGAGTTGAAGGTCATTCAACAAGAGAACGCAGAAAAGCAGCAGACGGCACTTATCACCAATACGACTCAGCAACAGGTAAACAATTAAATGATAAATATGCAAACGGAACTCAATTATCAGGCAAAGACGGATTTACCGCAGTAGTTTGGTCAGATGGTTCAAATGTTACATATCGTCAAAACGGTAAACCAATAACAGATAAAAACCAAGTACCTCAAGATTTAAGACAACAAGTAATAAAAGAAATGGTAAGATTGAGAAAAGGCGGCACAACAACTGCAGCAAGCTCACAAAATTCAATACAAGGTAAAAAGCAAGCATTAGAAAATAGCGCATCATTCAAAAAAGCTGGCGGGAAAGATGTTAAAATCACTCAGAATAGTGATGGAACATTCACTGCAACATTTAAAATAGCAGGCGGAGAACGTACACTAAGCGGAGCAGCACTTGATAAATTTATAAATTCATAAAACACTCCCTTCGGGGAGTTTTTTTTTGCGTAAATTATATTTACAAAATCTTTTCAAGTATTAAAAAAAAGTGTATACTTATAAAGTAGTTCTTAATTAAAGAACATTTGTACATAAACAGGGGGTTATATGGAAGACTTAAAAGTAGCTATTGGTTCGGATCACGGTGGTTTTCACTACAAAGAACAAATTATCGAATATTTAAAATCAAGAGATATACCATATATTGATTTAGGTACTTACACAAGAGAATCATGTGATTATCCGGTTATAGCAAAACAAGTTACAGCTAAAATCGCTTCAGGTGAAGCTAACAGAGGCATCCTTGTCTGCGGAACAGGTATCGGTATGTCTATTGCCGCAAACAAATCAAAAGGCATCAGAGCAGCATTGTGCGGAGATACTTATTCTGCAAGAGTTTCACGTGCTCACAACAATGCAAACGTTTTATGTCTGGGCGAAAGAGTTATTGGTGAACACTTAGCTCTTGATATCGTTGATATTTGGTTAAAAACAGGTTTTGAAGGCGGAAGACATAAACGCCGTATTGATGAAATTGAAGCATAATTATTTTAATAGAAAGTCTTTCTCCAATCAGATTATTTACTTCTTTAAATAGTTTATGTTATTATAATAAAACTTATAGTGACAGATTTTAAAGGAAAAATAAATGAGCGAAGAATTAGACTCAAAAAAATTAGCCTGTGTTATTGCAAGAACACTTGATGACAAACTTGGAAAAGATATTACCATTTTAAATATAAGTAATGTTTCATCTCTAGCTGATTACTTTGTAATCGTTACAGGTGATTCTACACCGCAGGTTAAGGCTTTAATGAACAATACAAAAGAAAGAATTAAAGAACTGTTTTCCCGTGCTCCTATCAGAATGGAAAATGATTTGAAAAATCGTTGGAATTTATTGGATTACGGTGATGTAGTTGTACATATTCTTCACAAAGAAGAAAGAGAAACTTATGCCATTGAAAAATTTTGGAGCAATGCATTCAGCATAGCAGAAGATGAATGGCGTGAAATCTCAAAAGATTATTCAGAATTTTAATAACGTAAGCGGCTTCACAATTCAGTGGAGCCTTTTCTTTGAAGCTGTTACATTTCTAAATACTGTTGCAAAATGCTGGAAATAATGTAAAATATAAGATGTCAAAGTATAAGATAGAAAAAGAGCAGGTTAAGATGACTAAAGAAACTGAAAAACAAATTAATGATTTAATAATGGCGATGGCTAAAGACCCTCAAAATATTGATAATTATCATAAACTTTCAGAACTTTATTTGCAAATGGAAGATTATGACAGAGTTATGTCTGTATTGGAAAGTCTTTTAACTATAAAACCTGATGATGTTCAAGCACTTGTCGGTATGGGTACTATGTGGTTCTATGAAAAAGATTTCAGAAAATCACTATCATATTATAACAGAGCGCTTGAAATTAATCCTAAAAACTATCTTATATATTATAATATCGGGAATGTCTTTGCTGAATGGAAAAATTTTCCTAAAGCGTTATTCTACTATAACAGAGCTATTGATTTGAATTCAACAAACCCTGAAATTTATAACGCTATTGCATTGTTATATCAAGACAACGATGACTTTGTTGAATCAAAAGCTTATTATGAAAAAGCATTATCTCTTGATCCGGAAAATATTACTGCACTTGTTGATATGGGTAACGTATGTTTCAAACTTTTTGATTATGAAACTGCACTCGAACTTTACAAAAAAGTTTTTGTTTTAAACCCTGACAACAAAATTGTGGCTATTTGCATAGGTAATACTCTTACTTTGATGAAAGAAAGAGAAAAAGCTTATAATTACTTTGAAAAAGCTTTACAAATGGAAGGCGATAATTATAAAGCATATATCTGCTATGCTATTGCACTTTCTGAATTTGGCGAACACGAAATGGCTGATGAAATGTATAAACGCGCAGAAGCTATTGCACCTAAAGAGATTAATGCACAGGTGCTCAGGGCAAACCTTTATACAAACTACAACCGTATTGATTTAGCATTAGATTTATATAAAGAAGCAATCAGACTAAAACCAAACAGTGCAGAAACCTATATGCTGCTTGGAAATGCTCACTACTTAAACAATGAAATAGAACAGGCAATAGCATCTTACCGTGCATCAATAAATCTTGCTCCGGAAAATGATGAATACAGACTTGTTTATACTCAGGTTTTAGATGAATATATAGACAAAAAACGCAGCGGAGCAAATGTATAATGAAAACAAATGATACCCCCTATATGATTGAAAGAATTGTAGCAGCAGCTTCCTATTTAACTATGGGTATGGCAGGTTTTATATGGCTGTTAATCACTTTATTTACCAAAGCAAGATTAAAACCGTTTTTATTGTATCATATTGTACAATCAATAATGATTTCATTGATTTTTGTCATATTGTCAATGTTTTTGGGCTGGGTATCAAACATTTTAAGTTTTATTCCGCTTATTAACAAACTTACCGCTCAAATAACTTTCTTGTTAAATATGCCTTTATTGTTTGATTATTCACTTATTCAAATATTTATATACTCATTATTAATATATCTTGCTGTAACATCTTTTTTAGGCAAATACAGTTATGTTCCGTATTTATCTGAACTGGTTGATCAAAATGTAAGACACTAATAGCAATTTTTTTTCTGCTGAGTTTTTTAATAAATATATAATTAAAAATTTAGGGGAAATTATGTCTGTTGAAAAAATAAACGGTTCAAAAGCTAAAACAATTATTCAAGCGCAGACACAACAAAAAGCGGAAGAACAACCAGGCGAAGCTGTTGATAAAAAGTTAAGTAATTCTGCAAAATATATGATTGGTGCAACTGTTTTAGCAGGTACAATTGCAATCGGAATTATCGGACACAAAAATAATTGGTGGAGAAAAGGTGTAAATGCAGTTAAAGAAGAAGCATCAAATCTTCACACACCTCACACTAATAAAACACCCGAAGCAACCCCAAATACTCAGACGCTTCAGTCAAAACCACAGACAAATCCGGAGATAAATACTGCCGGAGAAAGTGTTAATCCGGAAGTAAAAACAGAAAGACTTAATTTAGATTACAAGAGAACAGAATTAAAAGACGGTTATGTTTTAGAATGCGATGCTAGCGGCAAAACATTTATTAAAAAAGCTGATTATTTTGGTGACGGTTTTCAATACACCTATGAGCATAAGTTAGAAAACGGTAACACATTAGAGGTCAGAAAATTTACCAGTTCAGGAAAATTATCAGACGGAGAAGAACTGCAAGGTGAAGCCCAAACTATATTTATAAAAGACAAAAACGGTAACAAATTATACTCATCAGCTTATGAAGAAATAAATAATAATTCAAGAACTGAAATTATATATGACTACTCTAATATGATTATGTATCAGACCAAATCAAACGGAGATGTATTTAAACAAAAAATAACAAGTATAGAAAAAAACGGTAATCTCTCCCTTGATGTTAATAAAGAAAAAATCACATACGAAGAATTTGAAAAAATCAGAAAGGATACATTGGATGCAATTCTTCCAAAAGGTTACGATCGTTTAAAAGCAAAGCATATAAATCATTTTCCTCATAAAATTAGCGATGAAACAAAAGAATTTTATCGTGTAGGCAGATTTAAAAGATTAAAACAATCATTAGGCAACGACTGGCATCTGACTGCTGTGAAATCACCTGCTGACGGAAGATATGAACAAAGTATAAGTGTCGGTGACACCTGGGGTTTATCGCCGCTTTATAGAAAGAGCAGACACACAGTAAACAACGAAATAATAGAAACAGAAGTAATCAGCTTACCAAACGGTAAAGAGTTTATGAAAAAATTTAATGCATCCAAAAACGAATATATATACGAAAAAAATGGTAAAAATATTTCAGAACAAGAATTTAATGAGAAAAAAGAAATGGTTTTATCACAAGTCGGCAAAAAAACTTCAAAAAGAACATTTATACAAAAATATGATGTTTTCTATGATAATAATGATAAATTTGCAGGCTACTTCAAATATAATGAAGATGGAGTTCAAGTAGAACGTGTAATTGCAGATTTTGACGATCCGGAAAAATTAATTATTGCACAATATGATGAAAACGGTGCAATAATTAAAGATAAAGTCAAATGGATTTCAGTCAAGGACTTTGATTTATCTGAGGTATGGGAAGATCAAAAAAAATATGGTTTATTATAAATATAAAAAGAAAAACCTGCACAGAATGTGCAGGAATGTGGCTTAAATAAAAGATGTATGACTAAGATTTAGTAGTTTTTGATAAAACTATTGCATTGGATAAAGGGATTCCGCCTTTCATCTGCGGTTTATTAACAACCTGACCGTTTACATACATAACTGTTGAACCGCCTCCGTCCAGGTTCATTGCATTTGTACATCCAATTGACTGCATGAAGGAAGCCAATTCCATTAATGTCATTCCGATAGAACTTCCTTCACGACCGTCAACGGCAACTAGAATCAAATTATTATCTGCGGTGTAGCCGATAGCGCTTCTCGGGTTACGTCCTCCGATTGCACCAAGTTTTTGTGCTGTCATATCAACGAACACTTCGCTGTTGCGAACTAAATAAGGTCCGCCGCTTATAATATGTTTAACATTTTTCCATTCAGGGTTAGTATTTATAATAAGTTCAGCATCTTTTTTATCAAGTAATGGCTGTAAAACACTCTTAGGACCTGAAATTACATAACCGTTTTGAGGGATTTCAATAGGGTTTGCAGAAGCCTTTGTAATCTTGCCTTCAACTACCTGAAGCCCCATACCGTATTTTGGAGCATATGGCGAATATTTTCCCCACTCTGAAGTATAAACAAGTACGTAAGTAGAAAGCATTCTGGGTTGATTAATATTGTTAACAGGAATAGTTTTTCCGCTGCCGCTTACAGATGCGTTAAGCTGAACTCTGGCAATATCGAATCCGTTATCGAAAATTCCCATAGCTACCCTATCGTAAATAGGACCGGTGTACATCTTCTTATTAATCATTAAAGTTCCGAGAGGAACGCCTGTTTGAGGCTTAAAGTATGTACCGTTTAATGCAACGACTGCATTTTTATTTTTAGCAATTGTGGTTATTGTTCTTCTGCTTTGTAAAGTTGTGTCTGATGAAAGTGCCGGAGTTAACTCTAAATCTTTAGCCAGTTTCATATCTACTTCTACTACATTTATTCTGACAGGTTTACCGGCATAGTATTTTGTAAGTTTTATGTGCTTTACCCCGCTTGTTACGTCATAGATTGCCGCTTTCGGATATTTCTGCCTTATTTTTTCCTCAAAATTTCTTTGCCGCACTTCAGGAGAAATTTCATTAAGAATTTTCTCCTTGAGCTGACCTGTATCAAAGTCAGGAGCTGTAACCTGAGCAATTTTTGCATTTCCTGCGTGGATTGGTACAAGCCCCTGACACAAAATTAAAACCCCGATTATTGAAACATTAATTGTTGTTTCAATTAATTTTTGGTAATCAAATTTTTCATGCAAAATCAACGTATCCATAACGTCACCTATAAGTTAGAGTAACCGGATACCTTTTTGATTTAAGAGTGGGTTGGGGATTAACACTCATCGGAAACCTAAATTTAAAATCATATAGGAACTTCCTACTACTATTGTAACATATTTTAACAAACACTTCAATCCCTTATGCAGTAAGGATTTTACAAAACTAAATAAAGTATTTTATACACTTCTAAAGAAAAAAAAATATAAGAGCCTTTTATTTACTGAAAAGGCTCTTAATATATGAGTTTATATGGTTTATAAGCTATTCAACATCTTGTAAATATGTTTGAACAATTTTAGCAGCTTCTTTTGAAGAAACTGTTTCGTCAGAAGAAGTTATTTTAGGAACTTTTCCTGATTCTCTTTCAATTATGAAGTTCATATATGACTTGTCACCAAAAACACCATTACTTAAAGTTAACTGTGCTTTTTTACCTAATTTAGTTTCACGAAGGTAAACATCAGCATTTTTAGTTGTTGCCATATATGTGCCTAAATCATTGCTTGTTCTGGTTGTTGATAATTTTTCAAACATATTGCTGACAATTTGTACTAAAGGATTTTTAACTCTTACACCTTTTTTAAGTGTATCAAGGGCTTTTGCATTACCAAAAGAAACTGTATCACCTTTTTCAAAAGAATTTAATAAACCTTTTTTAGGTCCGCAGAAGTTATTATTCTGCATAATAAAAGATTGTGGAGTAAATGTAATTTTTGAAATCATTTTCATATCTTTCTGTTTAATAAATGTATATTACACACTTATTAAACAGCAAACAACATTTTGTGTCAATTATTACTTATAATTCAATTTTTAAAGCAGGGATAATCATCAGGTATTATCCAATCGTTTAACTGAATAATTTTAGCTGCATTATTACAATTCACATAAAGTCCTTCCTCAGTCCCGTCCCAGTCTGAATGGATATAAGGTTCAACCCCGAGATTTTTAAAATATTGATTTCTATTTCCATCAGCACCAGCAGGATAAAAGCCAAATAGAAATCTGTCTTTACCTGGTATATCTTTTTTTATTCCTGAAGCCTTCGGATAAAAATAAAAATCCTGACATAAATATGCAAGTTTAACAACAGAACCGTCTGTAAAATACACATATAAATTATTATTTATATTTTCAAGTTTTGTGTATTTTATATAATCTTTAAAATATTCATTAAAAACTTTCAAATTGCAAGAATATGAGTTTCTATCAGCATAGTCACATTCAGCCACAAGTTTCCAATCAGTACGCATTTTATTTTTATCTTGCTCAGCCATAATAATAGCCTGATTTATAGTAGAATAAAATTTCTTAAGTCTTGTTTCAATAATTTGCTTATTATGATTTTGAATTAATGAAGGCATAGTCAGCGCAGCAACAACACCGATAATACCTAGTGTAACCAAAACTTCTGCTAGAGTAAAAGCATACTTGCTCAGACTGTTCAAAATGACTACGTGCGTAGCACCTTCTGCGAGAGTAAATCCCTTAATGATGGAGCTTAAAAGTTTGCCCCCCCCCCGACATAACTAAAATCTTTCATAAATTACTCCTTTCTTTATTATAACAAAATAAATGTTAATCAATATCAACAGGTTCGCGCTGAATTTTTTCAATTGCCTCACGTGCTGTAAATACCAATGTTTCAGGAACATTTGCAATGGTTGTAAATTGTCTTAAAACATCAACTACACGTTTGAACGAACGTACAATATCACCTTCGCCCATGTCAATTTGTTCTGTTATAGTTTCCCATTCTGCTCCTTCAACCCACAACTCAATTAAAGATGAGAAATAAGGATTTATATACATTGGAGCTTCAACTGAATAACGGCTTTGAACCTTTTCAAGCTTACGTCTGACATTTCTTATTAAATTTAAAGTCTTTCTTACAGGTTCTGAAATTGGAAGATATGGAATATCTATTCTCAAATCTTCTGTTGTCAATGCACAAACAACAGCCGCAAGCTGGGAAGGTGATAAGTTATCCAGAACGTTAGAAAAAATAATTTCTGCAATAAACAATTCGTTTTCAGAGCGTATTTGCGAGGTTGTTACACCGCGTTCAGTCGGATAATCATCTCTCAAGTAACCCATATCTTTTAAAACGCTTCTGTGAGCAAGGAACTTATTCCAAAATATATCGCGCTGTTTTTCAATTTCTTTTTCAAGTTTATTTTTACGAACAGAAAAACGTTCAAGAACCTCAAGATTTTTTGAATGCTTTTTATAAAATTTGCAGGTATCACAATGAAAACCGTGCATTTTTTCGAGCATAGCTTTTGTTTGTCTTCCAAATTCAACAGCTTCCGGAGATAACGGTCTGTTTTTAGATTTTTCCTGTTTGCATATTTTTTTGTAAGTTTGTCTGTTTTGAACATATATATGACGCAGCTTATCATATTCTTGCAATTCTGTATCACAAAGTTTATACGGACACACAAACTCTCTTGATTTTAATTCATTATCAATTTGTTCCTGCGCTTTTAGCAATGGTTGAAGACGGGAACCTGATGAAAAATAACCGAAACTTTTCAATATAAGTTCTTTTGCTTCATCAAGACTGAAACGCTGAAGAAGGTTTAGAACCATTGAATAGCTTGGTGAAAACCGGCTTTCAAGAGGGTTTGCATCACTTAAAACAAGTTCTGCAACTTCTTCAGGGGACTGAAACTGTGTTCCAACAACCGTTACATATCCGACTTCATCCATACCGCGTCTGCCTGCTCTGCCTGACATTTGCAAAAATTCGCTTGCAGTAAGCATTCTGTGACCGCTGTCTGTACGTTTACTGGTTGAACTTATGACCGTAGAACGTGCCGGCATATTAATACCTGCTGCGAGAGTTTCTGTTGCAAATACAACTTTTATCAAGCCCTTTTGGAAAAGTTTTTCAACAAGATTTTTCCAGGCTGGTAAAAGTCCTGCGTGGTGGGATGCAACCCCTTGCAAAAGATATTCAATATGTTTGTTATTATAAAGGTGCGGATTTTCAGCTATATATTCATCTATAAACTGCTTAATCTGTGCCTGTTCGCCTTTTGTTACAAGTTCAAGAGAAGAACATTTTTCCATTTGCTCATCACATTTTTTTCTTGAGAATGTAAAATAGATAGCAGGAAGCATATCATTCTCTTTTAAGTTTCTTATAATATCTTTTACATAAGAACGTTTGTTTTGAAGTTTTTTACCAAACACACGTTTTTCTGGTTTAATCTTTTTATTTAATTGTCCGCTTGGAGTCAGAAGCGGTAAAAGCTTCGAAGGTTGTGAACTGTCAAAGTAATAAAATCTCAAAGGTACAGGCCTGAAGTCAGTATCAACAAGCTCAGTTTTTGAATGGACTGTATTTATCCAGTCTGTGAGTTCATCCGCATTTGCAACAGTCGCCGAAAGAGCTATAATCTGAACATTTGTCGGGCAGTAGATAATACTTTCTTCCCAAACTGTTCCGCGCTGTTCATCGTTCATATAATGAACTTCATCAAGAACAACATATTTCACATCTTTCATATTATCTGTTACAGAGCCAAAGTTTGTACCATAGAGCATATTTCTGAATACTTCGGTTGTCATTACAACGATTTGTGCGTTTCTGTTAATTGATGTATCGCCTGTTAATAAACCAACTTTATCATGACCGTATTTTTCGCCGAAATCATAATATTTCTGATTAGACAATGCTTTTAAAGGGGTGGTATAAAAAATTCTTTTGCCTTCCTCCAAAGCTCTATGAATAGCGTGCTGTGCTATTACAGTCTTTCCTGCACCTGTTGGCGCGCAGACTACAACACTTTTGCCTTCATTAATACAATTACAGGCATCCTTTTGGAATTCATCCAACTCAAATGGAAAATCGTACATCAAAACTCCTTTGGCTAACTAATTACATTATGCCCTAAAAATGCAGACTTGTAAAATCTTTAAAATAACTGTAACAAAAAGATTAAAAAAGCTCCCATAGGAGCTTTTTTTATATCTTATCAAATCCTGTATATTTTCTTAAGACTTCAGGAATAATAATTGTACCGTCAGCCTGCTGGTAATTTTCAACAATTGCGGCAAATGTTCTGCCAACAGCAAGTCCTGAACCGTTAATAGTGTGAACAAAGTTTATCTTACCTGTTTCTTTTTCACGATATCTGATATTTGCACGTCTTGCCTGATAATCGCCAAAATTAGAACAGCTTGAAATTTCTTTATAAGCACCGTAAGAAGGCATCCAAACTTCCAAATCCCAGCATTTATTTGCAGAGAAGCCGATATCGCCTGTTGACAAAGCTTCACGTCTGTAAGGAAGTTCAAGCAGTTGAAGCATCTTTTCAGCATCTTCTGTAAGTTTTTCGTGTTCTTCTTTACTTGATTGAGGTGTGCAAAGTTTTACAAGTTCAACCTTGTTGAATTGGTGAACACGGATTAAGCCTCTTGTGTCTTTGCCTGCAGAGCCTGATTCGCGTCTAAAGCAAGGGGTATAAGCCGTCATATATTTAGGAAGGTCATCTTCTGAAAGTATTTCGCCTGAATAAATATTTGTAACAGGAACTTCTGCAGTAGGGATTAAGAACAAATCTTCTTCTTCGCATTTATACATATCCTCTTTGAACTTAGGAAGCTGTCCTGTACCGGTCATAGTAGCAGAGTTTGCCATAAACGGAGGAAGTATTTCTTCATAACCTTGTTCTCCTGTATGGTAATCAAGGAAAAAGTTAATTATTGCGCGTTCTAATTTAGCACCCTTTCCTCTGTATAAAATAAATCTGCTTTGAGAAATTTTCACTCCGCGTTCAAAGTCAACAAGTCCTTTTTCTTCACACAAGTCCCAGTGAGCTTTAAATTCAAAATCGAATTTTTTCGGTTCACCCCATTTATAAACCTCAACATTATCATCTTCTGATAAACCGATTGGGGTTGTTTCATCAGGAATATTCGGAGTATGAAGCAAAATATCTCTTTGTTTGTTATCTAATTCGTTTTGTTTTTCTTCCAATGCTTTGATATCATCGCCCAGCTTGCGGACTTCTTCCTGAATTGCATCGGTATTTTCACCGTTTTTCTTCATCATACCGATTTTTTGAGAATCAGCTTTTCTTTTTGCACGAAGCTCATCTGCCTGCGTCTGAACTTTTCTTCTTTCAACATCAATTTCCAAAACTTCATCAATAGAAAGTTCCGGATTTCTGCGTTTTAAAAGCTCATTAACTTTATCAGGACATTCTCTAATCATTTTAATATCAAGCATCTCATACCACCTTCATATATTACATATATTATTTTTATACGTACATTGTAATTTAAATATAAGTTATAATCAAGATTTAATTTATCCTTGCAGGAATGTAAAGAATTGTAGATTTTCTTGACAAGTAGTGTATAATGTAATCAGAGGGTATGTGTTTATGATGTTTAAAAAATTAGCTCAAAAACTTAACAAAGACAAACAAAAATTCAGCAGTGCGGCAATCAACCCGTTAGAGGTGGATTTTGATGATAAAAAAAGTGTTTTTCTTGATAAATTAACAAGAACTGCTGTTAATATGTATGAGCGTAAATGCGACATCAAAAACTTTTCAAAATTAGTGCTCTCTGATCCTGAAAATGATTCACATAACAAAATTGTTGATGAACTTTTTTCTAAAGGAATTATTGATGCATCAGATGATGAAAAACTTCTCGAATTATCTGATAATACAAGATTTTTGAGAGATTTGGGACTGATAGATTAGTTTAAAATTGAGGTTTGGAAGTGGCAAAAGGCAATAGTTTTTTAGGAAGTATTTTTATAGGACTTATCCTGTTTATAGTTTCATTTTTTGTGTTGTTTATTAACGAATACATTTATGTTAATTCATTAAAAATAGCAAATTTTGCAGAGAAAAATGCTATTGTAACAACCTCAAACAGTATATCACCCGCTAATGAAAACAAACTTGTTCATCTGACAGGTCAGGCTTTTTCACAAGAAACTCTGACTGATTCAATAATCAGCATCCCTAATGCAATAGCACTTTTTAGAGATACAGAAATCTATCAGTGGCAGGAATTAAAAAAACAAAATGAAGATAACAGCACAAAATATGAATATAGAAAAATTTGGAGCAAATATCTTATAAATTCATCCGACTTTCAAAATAAATCATATGTTAATCCTTCTAAAATGAAGTATGAAGAACTTGATTTATATGCACAAAATGTAGGATTTGGAAACTTTTATCTGTCAGAATATATTATAAAAAATATAAAATCCAGAAGCAAAATTCTTCAGCTTCCTTACAGCAATAACTTTAAAGTTTATAACGGGTTTTATTTTACAGGACAGAACTATGATAATCCCGCAATAGGCGACCAAAAACTTGCATATTCATATATCCCCTCAGGCGTAAAACTTTCAATTATTGCAAAGCAATCAGGAAACAGGCTTGAAAGAATGAACAGCAAATTCGGTGATTTTGCAATTGTATCAAGCGGTACAAAAAATTTAAAAGATATGCTGACCGAATACAGGAATAACAGTTCAAATAAAACCTGGATATTCAGAGGAATAGGTCTTTTGTTAATGCTTATAGGCTTAAACATGATGATTATGCCGATTGCAAACATAGGCGGAATGATACCTATACTAGGTCAAGTTACAAAATTTGCAGCAATTTTATCAACATTTATACTCACTATTTCACTTGGAACAATTACAATAGCTTCAGGCTGGCTGCTCTTCCGCCCTGAAATTGCTATACCGCTTATAATTATTGCAATATTTACAATAATAAGCCTTAGAAAAAAGAAAAAAATTATAATTCCCGAATAATCGCATCGGTAAATTCTGACGTTGATGCGTTACCTCCCAAATCAGCAGTACGTATTCCTTTTTCTAATGTTTTGAATAATGCTTTTTCTATATTATCAGCGTATGAATTTTCACCGATATATTTAAGCATTTCTATTGCAGACATCAATAATGCTGTGGGATTTGCTTTGTTCTGCCCTTTAATATCAGGAGCAGAGCCGTGTACAGGCTCAAACACAGCACAATCTAAGCCGATATTTGCCCCTTGAGCAACTCCTAAACCTCCGATTAAGCCTGCGCATAAGTCAGAAACAATATCACCATAAAGATTAGGCAAGACTAAAACATCGAACTGATTAGGATTTTGAACAAGCTGCATACAAAGATTATCAACAAGAATTTCACGTTTGTTAATCTGCGGATAACCTTCACTGACTTTTCTGAAACAATCTAAAAATAATCCGTCAGAAAGCTTCATTATATTAGCCTTTGTAACAACACAAACTTCTTTTCGGTTATTTTTAACTGCGTAATCAAATGCAAATTTTACAATTCTTTCAGAAGCTTTGCGAGTAATAACTTTTATACTTTCTGCTGTATCATCATCAACCTGACGTTCAATTCCGGCGTATAAATCTTCAGTATTTTCCCTTACTACAACAATATCAACATCTTCAAATTTTGTTTTTACATTTGGAAGATTTTTACAAGGTCTGAGATTTGCATATAAATCTAACTCTTTTCGAAGCTGAACATTTACGGAACGAAAACCTTTTCCGATTGGTGTTGTAACAGGAGCTTTTAAGGCAACTTTGTTCGCCCTGATAGAAGTTAAAACTCTATTGGGCAAAGGAACTCCCTCCTTTTCTATAACATCAGCACCTGCTGTTTGAACATCCCAGTCTATTTTTAAACCTGAAGCGTCAATAATTTTTACAACCGCATCAGAAATTTCGGGACCTATACCGTCCCCGTTAATCAATGTTATCCGTGTCATTATTCCTCACAATATGCAAAGATCTTTTAAACTTTTTAAAAAATCCGCAATTTGTGACAGTAAGATTATCTTCCAAATAAACGACACCAAGCCCTAACGCTGTTAAAAGCGGGCAGGATACACCTTCTGCATAGTTTGAACAATCAATACACTGGTCGTTATCTTCAATAAATATTTTACCGTCACTGCAATACATATATAAATTATACATCTTTGAAGAATGTTTGTAAATAAAGTATTACTTATCGGCTTCAGGAGGACCTTCAGGATTAATTTTTTCTTTCCAAGCTTTTATAATACGGTCTTCAATAGTTTTTACATCTTGAGGATCATATTTATCGTAGTTTCTAGGCATATGGATATAACTCCATGCAGCGCGGATATGTTCTTCCGTATCAATTGGATATTTATCATTTACAGGATCGGCAAATTTTACATCGCCGTATTCGTGCAAACCTCTGTTTTTATATACGTCATCTCGTTTTTCCATACTTGAATTATGAAACTTCCATAATTATTTTACATTAGCTATCTTAACATATCTTAATAAACTATATGATCAAAAGCAATTATAGAAAACAAATTTTCTTTATATATGTAAGGTAAGGTTATTTAAAATTAGGTAGGTTAAAAATGAACGTTGGATCTATTGCATCTTCAGGATGGAAATATATTCAAAGAGCAGGCAGGTTGTATCCCGACTTTGTTCTTGGTACAGGCAATGAAGCGTTTACAAATGCAATGCGAAGTGCAGTAAAAAATCGTGCTGCTGCTAACCAAAACTATTTTCAAGCAGTATGGTCAGGCACAAAAAAAGGCGTTCATGCTGCTGAAAAGCATAATAATATGATGATAAAAAAACACGGCGGCTTTTGGAAAAGTAACTGGGAAGCTTTAAAATCATTCCCTGCAAAAGTTAAACAAGGATGGCGTGTAGGCGGAAAACTTGCAGATAGAGCAGGTAAAACCGGTTTTAATAAATTTTGGTCACAATTTAAAGGCTCATTAAGCGGTATGGGTAAAAGAATGCCGCTAATAGGTACTTTATTAATTGTTGCAACAGAACTTCCAAATATAATTTCTGCATTTAAAGATAAAGGACTTGCAGGCGGTGTAACTGAAACAGGAAAAGCAGGCTTAAGACTTGGAGCAGGTATGGCTGGTGCTGCAATAGGTCAGGCATTAATTCCTATTCCAATTGTAGGCGGTCTCGTAGGTTATATGGCAGGCGACTGGTTAATGAGTAAATTCACAGGAAAAAGCCATTCCGAAAAGAAAGCTGAAGCTGAACAGGCTCAAAAACAGCAATTGTCACAACAACAAATGATGATGCAGCAATATGGAGCAAATCCAATGTCATCACCTATGATGACAAATCCGGCGGTAAATCAGTTCAGCATACCACAGCCGACAATAAGCCCTCAAGAGCTAATGGCAATGCAAAGAGCATTATACAGTCAAGGAGCAGGCAATCCGTTAGATCAGGACTTTATGGCTATGACTTCCGGCATAAACAGACTTAACTATAAATGCTAATAACCAAAGGTGATAGAAATATCACCATTTTTTTTGTTAATATATCTTTACATAAAAGCAATTTTAATAAATGAAATACGTTTATTATATTACGGGGAATTAATTACAGGGGATAATGGATTTATGGTAAATCCTATCAGCAAAGACTATTATAAATTAGCAAGTTATGCTGCAGCCGCAAACATTAACCACAATGACCAGGCTGATTTGCAATCTCAACTTGTGCTAACAGGCGGCGTTATGCTTGCTCCTTCAGCTTATAATATGACAAAAGCTGCTGTATGGGATGCTCCCAAATGGGCTTGGCAAAACAGAGGAAACTATACTTCTGCCTGGAACCAGATTAAAGCAGAAAACGCAGCTGCTAAAAAATCTGTTGAACATTTAAAAGGTAAAAATATATTCGGAACTATAAATAACAGAGCTAACTGGAATGAATTACAGGCTTTAGAACAAAGAGTTGCAAAACCGGAATTTAATCAGGAAGCTTATAACAAATTAAATAACGTAAGCAAGAATTGGAAAAACAAATTAACATATAGCTTTACAGGAGATAAAGCAGGCTCTACTGAAAATGCAAGAAAAATCATAGAACAGGCAAAAGCCAAAAATACCAGAAAACAAGCTAAGATGAGATTGAAAAACAGATATGCTCTAAAAAAATCATCTTACTATGATGAAGCTCGAAGACTTATTGAAGAAGCTAAAACAAAAAAATTAACAGGTAAAGAACTTAAAGCTCAAGTTAAATTAATTGAAGAATCAATTGCAAAAGCAGACTTAGCAGTACATAAGGCAATTGCTTCAGGTGAAATCAAGGCTGTAAGCAAATCAGGTAAGGCTTGGGCAGGAGTTAAAAAATACTCTGGGTATAATGCAATTGACGGAGCTATGACAAAAGGAGCTACAAGCTCATCTAAAGTTGTCAGAGGCATTGCAAAAGGTGCTAAAGGCGGCGGCTTGGCAACTGCAGCTATAGGCTTGGCTTGTGAAACTCCTGATATTATAGAAACTTATAAAAAAGGCGGAGCAGGAAAAGGTACAAAACAACTTGCAAAAAGCACAGGTATAGCAGCAGCAGAAGGTATCGGTTTTGCAGTCGGTGCAAAAGTCGGTGCAATTGCAGGCGCAAAAATAGGTGCAACAATAGGAACCTGTATCGGCGGACCTGTTGGTACAGCAGTCGGCGGAGGTGGCGGAG
>UNSJ01000039.1 GCA_900548405.1 Candidatus Gastranaerophilales bacterium
AGAAATTTAATAATAATTATATTATAAGGTTTAAAAATTGCCCTTACTGGTTTGAAAGATTAAAGCAAGATGAAGAAAATATCTTATCTTTCTCAGGTGTAATTAATAAGGACTACGAAGAGCCGAAAGACTTCATTGGTTATATAAAATCAACTCAGGCTTATGTTAATTATTCTAAAATTATGCCATATGTAAAACCATATTGGTTTAGAGCTTTGTTAGCCGTGCTTATTTGTATTCCTATAGGTTCATTGGATGCGGTTATTGCTTTATCATTAAAACCTTATATGGATTTAGTAATGGTTGAGAAATCCGTAAATTCACCTTGGTATATTCCTTTTGCAATTGTTGCGTTTACAACTCTGCAGGGGTTCTTAAATTACTTGGCAACTTATATGAATACCTGGGTTGGGACTAAGATTACTAATGATTTAAAATTAGATTTGTACAAGAAGATGCTTACTTTAGAAACAGCATTTTTTGATAAGAAAAAATCAGGTGACATAGTATTTAGATTTAATAACGATGCTGATTTAGCGTGTGCCGGTCTGTTAGATAACTTAAAAACTTTTGTATCAAGATTATTTTCTTCTCTATCATTAGTTGGAGTGTTGTTCTATAATTCATGGCAATTGGCATTAATTGCAGTGTTTGTCTTGGGATGTGCTTTTTTACCGTTAACAAAAATTCGAAAAAGAATTAAAGATGTTCTTGATAAATCTATTGCAATTACAGCTTCTATAATAACTTCTTACAATGAGAGCTATGCAGGAATTAAGACTATTGCCTCATATAATCTTGATAGAATACAGGAATCTAAATTTGAGAAAATCTTAAATTCTTTATTCTCATTTAAGATGAAACTTATTCAACGAACATCTTGGCTTTCTCCTATGATGCACGTTATTGTTTCTGTCGGCATAGGTATAGCAATAGGATATGGAAGCCATTTGATATTAACTGACCAAATCACAAGTGGTAACTTTGTTTCGTTTATTACAGCTTTAATTATGTTGTATACACCAATTAAAAATCTCGGTAATAACTTTAACGCTGTTCAATTCTCTTTCCTTGCTATTGAAAGGGTATTTGATATATTGGATTCACAGCCTAAGATTAAAGACAAAAATAATGCTTTTGAATTAAAAAATATTAATTCTATTGAATTCAAAAATGTTAATTTTGAATATATTAAAGACAGACCCGTATTAAAAAATATAAATTTAAATGTTAATTCAGGAGAAACAATTGCACTTGTTGGAAATTCCGGTGGAGGTAAATCTACTATAGTCAGTCTTATTCCAAGATTTTATGATATCAATTCAGGTTCAATAAGGATTGATGGTATGGACATTAGGGATTTAACTTTAAGATCTTTAAGGCAAAATATCGCTATAGTATTTCAGGATAATTTCTTGTTCTCAGGTACTATAAGAGATAATATTATGCTTGGCAATGAAAATGCATCAGAAGAGGATGTTGATAAAGCTGTTAAAATGGCATATTTAGATGACTTTGTTTCAGGCTTAACAAATGGTTTGGATACTCAAATCGGAGAAAGAGGTATTCTTCTTTCAGGCGGTCAAAAACAAAGGGTTGCTATCGCGCGTGCATTTTTGAAAAATGCTCCGATTGTTATATTGGACGAAGCAACTTCTGCTTTAGATAATAAAGCAGAAGCAATTGTACAAAAAGCTATAGAAAACTTGATGCAGGACAAAACTGTATTTGTAATTGCCCACAGACTTTCTACAATTCAAAATGCTGATAAAATAGTAGTTATTAATGAAGGTGAGATTGTTGAAATTGGCAGCCACGAAGAATTGTTGAAAATTGAAAATGGTGCTTACAGATTACTTTATGAAATGCAGTTTAAAAAGCAGTCTGCGCAAGCCGTTGCAGTATAATTGATTTCGTATAGAAGGCGATTACTAAGCGCAATAAATTATACTTTCTTCGCATTAAATCTTTTAAATCATAGTAAATAATGTATTTGTTCACACTAACGAAAGGATGTTGCTATGAAAAACGAAAAAGATAAAGAAACAATGAAAGAAAAAATGCATGATACGGCTGATAAAGCAAAAAACAAAGCTCACGCTATGAAAGAAGATATTAAAGAGGGTGCTGAAAAAGTGAAAGATAAGGCACACGCTTTAAAAGAAGACATTAAAGAAAAGGCTCATAATGCCAAAGAAAAAATTGTCGAAAAAGCAGATGATATAAAAGAAAAACACAAAAAAGACAAAGAAGAAAAAGACGAAAAGAAAATCGCTAAAGACGAAGAAAAATTACTTAAGGATGAAGAAAAATAAAACAAATAAAAAAGAGGCTATAAAAAGCCTCTTTTTTTAATCCATTTCTTTATAACGTTTAAGAACAGTTTCTTTAATGTATGAATCATTACATTTTAATGCATTAATCAATACTTCGTTGTCAAGTCTTGCTCCGGCTTTAACCAAAACTTCAACAATTTTAGACTGTTTTTTCTTTATTGCATATGATAACGGGTTAATATACGAAGCTTGTTTATTAACGTCTGCCCCGTAAGCAATTAATGTTTCAACAATTTGAGCATCTTTTTTCTTAATTGCTATAATAAGTGGTGTTAAACCTGCTATTTCTTTATTGGGATCAACTTTGTTTTCCAAAAGCAACTTTACTACTTCATTTTGATTACTTGCAATTGCCATATAAATTGCAGGTGTTGACATAAATGTTGCATCGGGGCTCATTCCTGATTTTAAAAACAAATCCACAAGCTGAACATTTCCGCTGCTGATAGCATTAAAAAAGCTGTAAGTACTGTATTTGACATCTTGTGCCTGGATTTTTGAAATGTACATTTGATGCATATCAGTTTCTGCATCAGCAAATGCAGCTGTTTGCAAAGCCATAACCATAAATAAACAAGCTAATAATTTTTTCATAACTTTCCTCCTGAAGTTTATATTATCATTTTTTTTCTATATTTGCAATGAATTGCTGTGCTTTTTCAACAGCATCTTTTTTCGAGAAAGTGTATGAATCTTTGGAAATTATTTTGCGTAATCCTGAGCGAAGAACTCTTGCTGCAAGCAGTCTGTTGTTAAAAATTATTATTACTTTTATTTTCTTATCTTTTAAAGTCATAATTAAATCTTCAAGAGCAAAAACAGCTGAGATATCCATACTTGTAATACTGCTGCAATCAATAATAACACATTCTTCATGCATAACTTCATCAATCCTGGACATAATTTGTGAGGCAGAACCAAAGAATAATACGCCGTCTATTTTTAATATCATAATTTTGTTTTGGACTATTTCATCAAAACAATCTTCATTACTTGCACAATTCGGAAGTTTGTCGATGTCGATTTGGAATTCTTTTGCTATATGAGAAGCGAAAAGCACCGCAGACAAAATAATTCCAACCCCGACAGCCGTTATAAGGTCATAAAATACAGTAATAAAGAAAACTGCAAGCATAACAAACAAATCTGAACGCGGAGCTGCTTTTAATACTTTTAAAAACTTATAGTCGATGATGCTTATCCCTACTTTCACAAGAATACCTGCAAGAACGGCAAGAGGTATTTGAGAAGCAACAGGTGCAAAGAAAAGGATTACCATCATTAAGAATACAGAATGAATTATTCCTGATAAAAGGGTTTTACCTCCTGTTTTAATATTAACAACAGTTCTCATTGTGGCTCCCGCGCTTGCAACTCCGCCGAACAGTCCCGCAAATGCATTACCTATACCTTGCCCTATAAGCTCTTTGTTAGGATGATGTTTGGTTTTTGTCAAAGAATCAGCAACAAGTGATGTCAGCAATGAATCTATTGAACCCAATACAGCAAGTGTCACTGCCATTGATATTATAATTTTTAAATCTGCAAAGTGGAATACAGGCATAATAAACTTTGGAAAACTTACCGGTATTTCACCTATTGTAGAAACATTTAATCCCAACCCTGAAGAAATAATTGTTCCAGCAACAAGAGCAATTAGAGGAGGTGGAACTTTAGAAGCAAGTTTTTTAGGTGTAAAAAACACTATTAAAAGCGAGATTAAGCCTAATATTAAACTCTGATAATTTATAAAATCAGCATTTTTAATAACATTGATTAATCCTCCAAAAGGAGTTCCGTTATATTCCAGTCCCAAAATCGGATTAAGCTGTAAGAGTATTATGATAGCGCCTATACCGCTCATAAATCCTGAAATAACAGGATAAGGTATGAAATTTACTAATTTGCCTACTTTAAAACATCCTAAAAGTATTTGAATAATACCTGCAATAAAAATAGTTGTAAATACAATTGAGGTATTATTAGGGTTAAGTGCTACCATTGAAGCTAAAACAACTGCCATAGGACCTGTGGGACCTGTTATCTGAGTCGGTGTGCCGCCAAATATTGCAGCAAGCAATCCTACAATGATTGCACCGTATAAACCAGCAGTTGCTCCAAGACCGCTTGCGACACCGAGTGCAATTGCCAGCGGCAGAGCAATAACGCCTGCCGTTATACCTCCTAAAATATCTCCTTTAGGATTGGAAAAAATATTTGTTTTCATTGTTAAAATCCCTTTATTATAAACTTATATATCATTTATAACAGAACAGCAGAGATTTCACAATATTTTAAACAAGCCCTTCTTTTAAGGCTTTTACGGCAGCCTGAGTTCTGTCATCTACTACAAGTTTTTGTATAATGTTGCATACGTGTGCTTTTGCAGTATGTTCCGAAATGGTTAATTTTTCTGCTATTTCGTTATTTGACATACCGTCTACTACAAGTTTCAGGACTTCATATTCTCGCTGAGTAAGGTTGGCGTGCTGTTCCTTGAACATAGCACGTGACATTTGGCGTGGTGGAATAACCCCGCAGTTTTTCTCTCTCAATATGGGAACTACCTGCGGATCAAGCCACATTGCTCCTTCTTTGATAGTTTTAATAATCATTTTTAAAATTTCTGTGTTTATGTCTTTCATTACATAAGCGCAAGCTCCCGCGTGCAGCGCATCAAGTATTTCTTTCTCGCTCAAATGAGATGTCAAAATAATTACTTTTGCTTTGTCGTTGATTTCTAGAATTCTTTTTGTCGCTTCAATTCCTGAAATGTCAGGAAGACCTATGTCCATTAAAACAACATCAGGGTGATATTGGCGGAATTTTTCAACAGCTTCTTTTCCGCTTTGTGCTTCTGATGCCACTTCAATTTCGTTTTGATCTTCAAAAAGCGACTTCAGTCCGACACGCATAAGCTTTTGATCTTCTACTAATAACATTTTTATTGGTGTATCTGTCATATTAACTCCTCAAAGTATATTTCCCGATATATAACTTATAAGGCTTTTTCTGTATCTTTTAATCCAGTATGTGAGAACTTTTGAGGGTTATATTATGCAGGTATGATTGAGAACTATTATTTGGATTTATATAGTAAGTGATATTTCTTTTAATATCGGATTTCAAAAAATGAACATTATTTATATAAGCCGTTAATGATGTTTTATGAAAAATTAACGCAGCAGATTAAAACTTAATAAAAACTTTATGTTTTAAGACTGGCAAAATAATTTATTTTGCGATATTATGTCAATGGTAAATATACATAAGGTTTAAATTATGAAATATTCAAAATATTCTACGGTTATAATAGGAAGCGGGATTGCAGGCTTATATGCCGCTTTAAAAATAGAACAGCAGGTAAAACTTGCTGACGGAATTTTATTGATTACAAAATCAAAATTGGGAGAAAGTAACTCGAGATACGCTCAAGGCGGTATGGTCGGGGTTATGAAAGAGAATAAATCAGATTCAACTGCTTCTCATATATCAGATACTATTAAGGCTGGTGCAGGTTTAAGTGAGTTTAATACAGTAAAATATATATCAGAACATTCTGATGCTGTAATAAAAGATTTACTGAAATTCGGTGTTGAATTTGACAGAGATGAAAATAATGAACTATGTTTTACGAAAGAAGCTGCTCACAGTGTTCGAAGAATTCTTCACTCTGGCGGGGATGCAACAGGTAAAATGATTGAGCAGGCTCTTTGCAAGAAAGTAAGCGAAAATTCAAACATAGATGTTTATGAACAGACTGATGCTGTTGAACTTATTGTTAATTCTGACAGTGAATGCAAGGGTGTACTTGTATTTAACGATGACATCGGTGAATACGAAACAATATATTCACCAGCAGTAATCCTTGCAACCGGCGGATTGGGACAGCTTTATAAATACACTACAAATCCTGCGGGAGCAACCGGCGACGGTCTTGCGTTAGCTTATAATGCGGGAGCCGTTATGCAGGATATGGAATTTGTGCAATTCCATCCGACTGCTTTAGCCATTGATGGTGAAGAAAACAGATTTTTAATCAGCGAAGCTGTAAGAGGTGAAGGTGCAAAGCTTTGTGATGCCGACGGCGTTGAGTTTATGCACAAGTACGATGAGAAAAGAGAACTTGCACCACGTGATGTTGTTACACGTGCAAACTTTAATGAAATGATGGAAAACAATGTTGATAACGTTTATTTGAATGCAACTTGTATTGATGAAAAGAAACTGGCAAAACGTTTTCCTAATATTTCCAAAAAGTGTCTTGAAAACGGTATAGATATTGCGCATGATTTTATACCTGTTGCACCTGCTGCACACTACTTTATGGGCGGTGTAAAAACTAATTTGAGAGGCGAAACTTCCATAAAAGGTTTGTTTGCCATAGGCGAAGTTGCATCGACAGGACTTCACGGCGGTAACAGACTTGCAAGCAACTCTCTTTTGGAATGCGTTGTATGCGCATATTCAGCAGCGGAATATTTAAAATCCGTTGAATTAAAAACACCGAAACAAATTGATGAAGATATTAAATTAATTCTAGACAGATATTCTGATGAAGATGTTGTACTTGATGAACTTGATATTCCTGCAATGAAAAAGAAACTCCAGGATATTATGTGGGATTACGTGGGAATCTTGAGAAGTTCAGAATCTTTGATTACAGCATTAGCAAAATTGGAAGAATTAAAACAGGAATTTCCCAGAACTGACAAATGTGCTAGCCGTGACGAATATGAATTTAAGAATATGCTTACCGTTGCAATTTTGATAGCTCATTCGGCTTTGCAGCGCAAAGAATCAAGAGGAGCACATTACAGATTGGATTATCTTGAAACCCATGAAGAATGTATTCACAGTTGTTTAACTAAAAAAGATGGAATTACCAATTCTATAAATTGCTCTATGCCTGATAAGGTTTAAAGCTATTATTATTGGAGCCGCGGAATAAGGAGAAAAATTTTGTTAAGTAAGTTTTATATTGAAGACCATGTAAAAATGGCGCTTGAAGAAGATATCGGTTTTGGAGATATTACTACTGAAAATTTAGCAGGTGATAATGACTTTTTGTCAGGTGAATTGAATACCAGAAGTGAAGGTGTCCTTTGCGGATGTGAAGTTTTTAAAACAGTTTTTAAAGTACTTTCTGATGATATAAAAATAAAATTTTATTTTAAAGACGGTGATAAAATCAAAAAAGGCGATAAAATCGCAGATATTTCAGGTCCTGCAAAATATCTTCTTATGGGTGAAAGAGTTTCTTTGAACTATATTCAAAGAATGTCAGGTATTGCTACTGAAACAAGAAAATATCAGGATGCAATCGAACCATACGCAGCTAAAATAGTGGATACCAGAAAAACTACTCCGAATTTCAGAGCTTTTGAAAAGTATTCAGTTAAAATCGGAGGCGGTGCGTTACACAGATTTAATCTTTCTGATTGCGCCATGATTAAAGATAATCACATAAGACTTGCGGGTTCTATTACAAATGCCGTTACAAAATTAAGAGAAAGTATTTCACATGCTCATAAAATAGAAGTAGAATGTGATACTCTTGAACAAGTCAAAGAGGCGGTTGATGTTAAAGCAGATATTATTATGCTTGATAATATGTCTGTTGATACTATGAGAAAAGCAGTAGAAATTATTAATCATAATGCTGTTGTGGAAGCAAGCGGGAATGTAAACCTTGAAACGGTTAATGCTATTGCCTCTACCGGGGTAGATATTATTTCTTCAAGTGCTATTGTAGCCAAAGCTCCGACTTTGGATTTGGGACTTGATATATAGATAGTGTATACTCAACACCAATTGTTAAGAGCCTGAATTTATTAAAATTTAGGCTCTAATTATATTAGCGTTATTATTAGAAAAATAATTGTAAACTTTCTTAAAATACATGGCAAAAAAAATTTTCCTTTGTTTTAAAATAAACGTAGAAGACATTTAATTATTTGGTGAAAAAATGAAGATAAATTCTATACAACGTGATATGTCCCTAAAGCAGGGAAGTTTAGCGCTCCATTCGGAACCTCAGAACTTCAGAGAGAAGAATAGTGCAGGCGTGTATAAAAATAACGATAATAGAGGATATAATGCAGCATATAGCGGCAGTTTTACGGGTAAGAGTGAAGCTGCCGCTTCTGCTTTAAAGAAAGGTGGAATTCTTACCAAGAATTGGTTTGGTAATTTCCTTTCTTATTGCTATAACCATAATATTTCAACAAGCGCTTTGATAGCATTAGGTTTGGCAGGTGTATTAAGACCTGCAACAATCATGGCTTTGCCGGGCAAGAAAGATAAAGAAGATAAAATTTATGCATCAGGTCATTCAATGGCATCCGGTATTATCGGTTTTATAGCTTCTACAATTATTACAAGTCCGTTTGATGAATCTATTAAAAAAGTTTTCGGTAATCCTGAAAAATATAAGAGCAAAAAGTTAGCTAAAATGCTCAGAATTGAAAAAGATTTGGCTAAAAGAGCAAATTTAAAAAATGCAGCAGGTGAATTGATTAACACCAAATCTAAACAGTTATTAAAGAATATCGGAAAACATAAGGGTGCAATGGAAGTCCTTGTTAAAAACGTTCCTGACTGGATTATTGCAGTTCCGAGAGCAACGTTAACAATTGCACTTATACCGCCTATTCTTAAATATGTATTCGGTGTTGAAAAGAAAAAGAAACCTGAAACCCCAAGCAATGCTGAAACAAAAACAGTAGACAGTAATATGGAAACACCTAAGATGGACTTTATAGAAAAACCTGCTTTTCAGCAATTCAAAGGAGGTGTTCAATAATGAACGTTACATTAAATACTAACACCTTCAATAATAACAGATATTACAATCAAAAAAATAACGCAGCTAAGCAAAACTTTACGGCAAATCCTTCAGCAAGAGCAGTAGATGCGGCAGAAGAAGTTCTAAAAAAAGCTGCAAGTGAAGAATCCAGTTTATTCAAACCGTTCTTAGATTTTTATGATAAATGTACTGACAAAATCGCTGAAAAATTCACTTCAAAAGTTATTGACAGTAAACCGACTTTTTGGATAGCTGACAAACTTAAAAACAGCGATAATCTTTTCCAACATTGTCTTACAACAGGTTCTGTAATCACAAGCGGACTGTATATGCAGAAAACTTTAACAAATGACAAACTTGATAAAGACAGAAAACGTACATTAGCAGTAAACCAAGGCTTAACTTTTGTTGTTTCAACAATCGGCGCATATACACTTGATAAGTCATTGAAAAACTGGTGGGAAAATGTAACTGCAAAATATGCAGGCTTCCAGCTTGGAGATGAAAAATTCGCTGAAAACTTTAAAAATGCTAATATTAAAATTGCAGAAGAAAACAAGGCTATAAAAGCTGCTGCTAAGAAAAAAGGTATAAAACCGGAATTAAAATCGCTTTTAAAAGTTGAAAAAGAAGTTAAAAAGCATGATTACTATAAATCTTTAGAAGCTATCGGCGGCGATATGAAAGAAGCTAAAGCATTTATGGGCAAAATAAAAGGTATGGGAATGCTAAGATCAATGATAGTATTTGCTCTTGTTTACCGTTATATTGTTCCTGTTGCGGTAACAAAACCTGCAAATATTCTTTGTGAAAAGTACCTTGCGCATAAGAAAGCTAAAGCTGAAAATCAAGCAAAATCTTAAGCATTTATACTGAAATTACATAAACTGTTACTAAATATGTAGTAGATTTTTCTGATTAGCTTGAAAAAAAAAGACATTTATAGTATATTTTGCAGTATAAATGGGGTATAAACAGTGGAAAAAGATTACCTGGATTTAGATTTAATAGCTAAAGAATGTAATTTGTTTGATAATTCTGACATTAACTCTGTTATCCGCAAAATTCAGGCGTTGGATGAGGTTTATGAACGTGTAAATCTTGTGAAAATTTATAATTATTTTCTATCTGTTTCTAAAGAGCCTGAAATTTTAATGAATGTTATCCAATGTGCTGACAGAATAAGAGATAAATCTACTTTAGGTGCTTTATTGGATATTCTTTTGATGAAAAATATAGAGAATGAAAAAGATGCTTTCATAAATGTACGCGCCATGTGTGCAAAAGCAATTGCGAATTTGAAGGATACATCAGCAGTTACACCGCTTTTGTATTGTCTTAATAATAAAGATGAAAATTACAAGGTGAGGCTAGCATGTGCAGATGCATTAGGAAGAATTGGTGACAGATATGCTGTTGCCCCTCTGATTGAAGTTGTTAAAGATGAAGATGAAAAGTCTGTCTATTTAAGAGAAACAGCAGCTTCTGCTCTGGGTATGCTTGGTGATTTGCGAGCAGTTGATCCTTTGGTAAGTATCTTAGAAACTCAAAAAGGGATTTGGAATAAGTTTACCTTTTTGAAAGAACGTATTATTGAAGCTTTAGGTAAATTGCGGCTTGATGATGATGAAAGAGTTTTCAATGCATTAAAAAATTCGCTTGTGGATGAATCTCCGCAAATTCGAATTAATGCCATAGAAGCAATTATGGAGAGTGAAAATCCTCATGCTGTTGATACTATCAAGACCTGTTTGATTGAAGATAAGAATGAAGAGGTAAAGAAAAATGCTTTAATTGCTCTTTATAATCTTATAGGGCGTGAAATTTTGGATGAAGTTGCTAACAGCTCTGATTATCCTGATATATTGAAAATGGAAGCTGTTTCTATGATTTCCGAGTATGAAGAAGATGATGAAGGTGAAAATGAGTAAAGGAATTATTCTTCTTTCGGGCGGTTTGGATTCTCTGGTAAGTCTTGGACTTGGAATTAAAAATTACGGTATTTCATTGGCGTTGACATTTGATTACGGGCAAAAATCCGTTAAGCAGGAAATAGAAACCTCAAAGGCTATTTGTGAGTATTATAAAATCGAACACAAGGTTATGGTGCTTGATTGGCTTAAAGAAATTACTCACACAGCGCTTGTCAGTGATAAAGATGTTCCTCAGGGTGATGAACTTGAAAATCCTGAGCAGTCTGCAAAAAATGTATGGGTCCCTAACAGAAACGGTCTTTTTTTGAATATTGCGGGAAGCTTTGCTGACGGAGAAAATTATGATTATATAATTATCGGTGCAAATAAAGAGGAAGGACAGACTTTCCCCGATAATACACAGGAGTTTATTAATAGAATTAATGCAGGATTTGAATTCTCAACTCAAAAGCATCCTAAAGTTGTTGCACCCTTGATAAATTCTGATAAAAATGATATAGTTAAACTGGCGTTAGATAATAATATTCCGCTTCAATATGTGAGAAGCTGTTATCAAAACGGGGAGAAGCATTGCGGAAAATGTGAATCCTGTACAAGATTAAAAAACGCTTTAATACATAACCATGACACATATTTTATAAGGGAACTTTTTTGAGAACACAATTTTTAGAACAAGAGATTAAATACGAGGGATGGCAGCTTGCGCCGCATTGGATTTATAAGAATTTTAAGATTCAAGGCGATTCAACGGTTGCTTTTATCGGTGAATGCGAAGTTAAATTGACCGAAATGGTTGATATTGAAGATGTAATTAATAATGAGCCTATTTACAGCAAATGTATGCTCAGCTTTATTTCAGAGCAATTTAATGTTGGACTTGTTGAAGGTGTTTTCAGACAAAGGCTTTTAATTTGTACTATCAAAGAAGCTCTTGAAAAACGCGGTTTTAAAATTACCAGAAACGGCGATGACCTGTTTTTTGAAGGGAAAAAATTAACTGTATCTATTGCTACAAAATCAATGACTTCAATATTAATTCATACAGGCATTAATATTGATTCTCAAGGTGCTCCTGTTAAAGCAAGCGGCTTGACAAGCGAACTGGGGATTACTGATATCAAAGATTTTGCAAAAGAAGTAATGACTAAATATGAACAGGAAATTGATGATATAATACTGGCATCAACAAAAGTTAGAGGTGTATAATGGAAGACGATTCAAAAAGACCTTCACATATCAGTTACAAAGAATATCAAAAAAAAGTTACTAAAAATCCTAATGAAGGGATTATAATTTTCGTTTCGGCATTTTTTATTTTGCTTTTGCTTTTCTTGGGAATTGCCAAACAAATTTCACCGGAGGTTGATGTGTCTATCGGTGATGATTCTGCTGTAACCAACGAAGCATTGGATAAAGCTTCAGTTGATGAAAGATTAAAGCTGTTGAAAGAAGAAGATAACGGTTCGTTAAATTCTGACGAAAACATGTTTGCAAATGAGTTGGAAGAAAAAGTTGTTCTTCCTGACCATAAAAAAGAAGATAAAAAATCTGAAGATACTCCTAAAGAAGAAGCTCCGATAACTTTGCCGGATAAGGAAGCGGCACCAAAACCGGCAGAAACAGCTTCTCCTGCGCCAAAATCTGTTCAGCAGCCTTCTACATCTATGACAGCTAAAGTTATTGTAGGTTATTATACAACTAAAGAACAGGCAGAAGTTGCTAAAGGTATTATTGCCGAATCAGGTTTAAATATTTCACCTTTTGTAAGAAATATCGGCGGTGCATATACAATACAAGTCGGTTCATACTCTACACGTGAAAAGGCTCAAGTTATGGCTAACGAACTTTTAAGAAACAATTACCCTGCAAGAATAATAATGGAATAAAAGTTTATATAGAAAGGAAATTGTTTTATGGCTGATGAGCACGAAGATTTTAGAGAAAAGGTAATTCGGGAGTATAGAGAACAAGTAAAGAAGTATTCTCAGGAAATAAGGATGGGTGATGACAGTACTTTTAATTACAGTATGCTTTTTAATTCTTACTGGCGTCTTTATCAATTTTCTTCAACAGATGATAAAAAGCCTGATATTGATAAAGAAGTAGTTGAAAAAGCTTGTAATCAATTGCTGTTAAAGATTAAAGAAGACATTACTAAAGGTAATGCAGATGCACATACGTATTGTTATTTAGCTGATATATATATTTATCGTGAGGATAATGGCAAGGCGCTTGAATGCTATGATAAAGCAGTTGCGCTTGATGAGTCCTGTTATTCGAATAGAGGTGACTTTAAGAATATCGAACTTGATGACAGAGAGGGAGCTTTAGAGGATTATAACAAAGCTTTGGCTGTTGAAAAAGATCCTGAAAAAATCGAATTAATCAAAGATAGCATCGAATCTATTGATATTTTCAGAAATACAGATAAAATTCTTGCCGAAACAGATAAAACAATCAGAGATATGAAAATTAAGAGCTTTTTAATTTTTGGGGCTTTAATTCTTTATATAGTTTTTAAAATATATGTAATATTTTTCAGATAAAAAAAAAGAGGTCTTAAGACCTCTTTTTTTAATTAAACCAATTGCAGGCATCTCCTTTACAGAGAACATTTTCAAGATTTGTCATTACATCTTCTTTTGTCATTTCATAGGTTACAGGTGTAATAGAAATTTTGTTGTTTTTTACAGCTGCAATATCAGTGTTTGAATCTTGAGATTCTGTAATTAGTTCTCCTGCCATCCAGTAGTAAACTTTTCCTCTCGGGTCAACTCTTTTTTCATAGTTATCGGTAAACATTTTTCTTCCAAGCTCAGTTATTGCTACTCCTGAAATATCATCTTCATCTAAAGCCGGAACGTTAATATTTAAAATGCTCTTTTTAGGAAAATTAAATTCTTTAAGTTTTGGGAGGAGTAAATTTACAAACTTAGCCGCATATTTAAAATGATCATATTCATAATTCATGCTTGCCAAAGACATTGCAATACTTGGAACTCCGAGCATTGCTCCTTCCATTGCGCAGCTTACTGTTCCTGAATATAAAATATCAGCGCCAAGATTCGGACCGTGATTTATACCTGAGATTACGACATCAGGCTGTTCTTCCGGAGTTAATATAGCGTTTATGCCTATTTTAACACAATCTCCGGGTGTTCCTGTTGTAACCCAGGCTCTTTTTACTCCGTGATAAGCTTCCACTTCTTCCACACGAAGCGGAGTGTGCAGTGTTAAAGAGTGACCTGCTGCACTTCTTTCTCTATCCGGGGCAATTACATAAACATCATGTTGTTGAGCCAGTGTTTCGGTCAAACATCTTATACCATTAGCGGCAATGCCGTCATCGTTTGAAACCAATATTTTCATATTTCTCCTTTAATACCATCTAAAACTGTTCAATATCTATATTATAATTATTCCAACAAAATTACCACATTATGAATTTATAATCATTAAGTTTTGTAACGAAATATATAAATGATATTTCAAATATAGCAATTATATATACAAAAAATTGTTTATATACATGAACACGAGGAAAAGCATAAAACGAGGAATCAAAAAACGTTTTATTGCACACTACACTTCACACTATTACGAGGAATTATTCAAAGAATTCCAACGCTGTTTCTAACGAAACGGCGTTTTTTTTATTCTTTTGTTAATGCATAAATTGACGACTTATATAAGAACTGTTATAATTAAAATGTAATGAAAGGAGCAATAAATGAAAAGATTAAGTAAAAAAGCTGCTACGTTAGTTGGAGAAGTTTTGACAAAGCTCCAATGTGACGGGTCAAGCTGTATTGGCTACGTGCGTAGCACCGCTTGCGGGGGGGGGGCAGACTTCTAAGCTCCAACCTTAAAGGTTTTACATTAGCCGAGGTTTTGGTCACACTCGGTATTATCGGCGTTGTTGCAGCACTTACAATGCCGTCAGTGATTAGTAATTACAAAGAAAAAGAAACGATTGCTAAGTTAAAAAAGACTTATTCTGTATTATCACAGGCATATATTACTGCTTTTAACAAATACGGTTCTCCGGATGAATGGACATGGGGTCCGCTGGTGTATCCTGTCCCGCAAACTCTTGCCGGATATTTGAGAGAAAACTTAAAAGTTATTAAAGTGTGTGATAATGGCTCCTGTTTTCCTGATGTCATGTACACACGCTTAAATGGTACAAAACATGTAAATTACAGTAAGGAAGGTTCAAATTTTGCTTCATTTGTTTTGCAGGACGGAACTTTATTTTTGTTCTGGAGCAGTGGAAGTTGTTCAGCATCACATAAAACTTGCGGCTTTATATATACGGATATAAACGGTAAATATCCTCCAAATCAATGGGGCAGAGATATGTTTGGTTTTGTACTTACACCAACTAACATCATTCCGTTTGGCATTGAAGGTTATGAATATCCCTTTTCAACGTCATGCAACAAAAACCGTGACTCTTATTTAAACGGTATTGGCTGTACAGCTTGGGTTATACAGAACGAAAATATGGATTATCTGCACTGCGATGATTTGACCTGGAACGGAAAAACTAAATGCAAATAGGCTATTTTGTCACTACTGCAAATACTTCTGCAAGCTTGCCTGATTTATTGTTTTTAAATTTGATTTCTTTTTTTGTTTCAGTTGGGGCAAACTCGGATTTTTGATAATTAATTAAATACTTCATGAATTCAGGACTAAACATTTTACTCCTTTGCTACACTAAAAATTTTCCCTACACAATTACGTATATATATAAAACCATAAAAATCTTACATATTGTCAAAAATTTACAAATTATTTACAATATGTAATAAGATGATATAATTATCAAGAGATAAGGAAAAATCATATGCGCCAAGCTTCAATTATAGATATAATTTCCCCGATTATGGCAGGCCCGTCAAGTTCACACACAGCAGGAGCCGTAAGATTAGGGCTTCTTGCGCGCAATGTTTACAAAGCTAAGCCTAAAAAAGTTATTTTTAAGTTGTATAATTCTTATGCGCTTACAGGAAAAGGGCATGGAACCGATAAGGGGCTTTTGTCCGGAATTCTTGGTTTCTCGGTTGATGATGAAAGAATAAAGAACGTTTTTGATACTCCTGAAGCAAAAGAAATTAATTACGAATTTGAATTTCTTGAAGATTTTAATCGTCATCCAAACGCTGTTGATTTTATTTTTGAAGGTGATATGGATATGACGCTATCAGGTGATTCTGTTGGAGCTGGCGAAATTGTTTTGACTAAAATAGGTAATTTTTCAGTAAATCTTAATGGGAAATACAATACCTTATTGCTTGTATATGATGATATGCCGGGAGTTATCTCAAAAGTATCCGGTATTATTCAGGAAGATAATGTAAATATTGCTTCACTGCATTGCGACAGAAGCGGCAAAGGCAGAGATGCATCTATGTGCATTTGTCTTGACGGAGAACTTTCAAAAAAATCTTTAAGTGCAATATGTAATCTTCATGATATGTACCTTGTAAGATATATAAATAAATTGGAAAGCTAACATTAATGGACAGAAATATAACCACATTCAGACAACTTTATTATGCCTGCAAAGAGGAAAATAAAAAGATATATGAAATAGCTTTGGATAATGAGGCCTCAAACGGTGAATATACAGAATATCGTGTAAGGCTTCAGGCTAAAAAAAGCTTAGATGCAATGAAAGAAGCTGTAAAAGCAGGTCTATCATCAACTGAGCCATCTCCCAGCGGGATGAGCGGGGATGACTGTAATAAGCTTCAAAAAAGATTTGAAAAATACCCTTCAATATTAGGCTCAACAGCTGAAAAAATATTAACTTACGCGCTTGCAACAAGCGAGCAAAACCTTAGAATGGGCACAATTGTTGCTTGTCCTACTGCAGGCTCCTGCGGGATTGTTCCTGCTGTTTTAATTGCTTTTGCGGAAGATAATAATATTTCAGAGAGTGAGCAGATAAATGCATTAATTACGGCAGGCGAAGTCGGAAGGCTCGTTGCTAATAAAATGGCGCTTGCGGGTGCTGTTGGAGGATGTCAGGCTGAATGCGGCGTTGCATCAGCTATGGC
>UNSJ01000040.1 GCA_900548405.1 Candidatus Gastranaerophilales bacterium
GTTGTTTAATAGATAGTGTTTATTTAATTCAATAGATACTCCATCACGTATTAAAGTATAATTATTTGAAGACCATAAAAATGTTATTGTTAAAGAAGTAATTATTAAAGATATAAATATTAAAAATTTATGCTTTTTTATGGGGATTAGAGGAAAAAGAAATAGTGGAAAAATTATTCCTTTACATAATGCACCTGTTATGCAGAATATATATAAAATCGGTAAATCTTTTTTATAGGAAAATTCCCTATTTCCATATATTAATTTGAATATATAAGCAAAAAATAAAAAAGCAAAAGCATTACTGAATGAATCTGCTGCGTAAGACATCCCTTCAAATATTGATGTAGGTAGAAGAGCAGCAACAAAAAACGGCCATTTGAATACTGGTGTTATATGTATTGCAACTGCTATTAAAATTATCCAGACAATAAGATTAAAAAAACGTCCTACGTAATAGTTGTTATGTGATATTTTTAGTCCCATACCCGAAAATATATACATCACCGGAGAATAACCGCTGGCTCCATGAAAATTGTAGGTGTTACTTTTTGATTCTGTTTTTGACATTTTTTCAAGAGGTTTATTATATAGTATTCCTTTTGATACTTCTTTTGCTCTTGCAAAATGTGATGGTTCATCACATACAAATGAGGGCGGGGTGATGAACATAATTAAGGTTCCAAATAATAATGCAAATATTACAAAAATTATTTCAGGATGATTAAGTTTCATTTTACTCCTTTTAAAATTGTTTTGCATATTTTTAAAGTATCATTCAAAGGTTTAAAATGACTGCTTTTGTTTTTGTCGATATAGATTGTTTTAATAGGTATTTCTTTTATATTAATATCAGATTTTTTAGCTTTTATAATCATATCTGTTTCAAAGGAAAAATCAGATAAATTTATATCGAGGAGTTCTTGGGCAAATTGTATAGGAATTCCGCGAAGACCTGTTTGAGTGTCTTTTAAATTTATTCTATGCACAAGTTTTATAAAAAATGAGACAGAAGTATTTCCTATAATGCTTCTTAAAGGGATATGCTTATCTTTGAAACATCTGCATCCAAGATATAAACAGTCGGGAGAATTGCTTAACGCATTGCATAGTTTTATAATATCTTCAACACTGTGCTGCAAGTCGCAATCAGCTGTAACAATACCGTTACATTGCGGATAGTTATCCATGATATATTTAAAACCGTTTTTTAAAGCCTCACCTTTTCCTAAATTTTTATTGTGAGAGATAATGCAATCGGGGGGGGGGCACTTTTTAAGCAAGTCATTGAAAGATATTCCGCAGGTACTTCCATCGTTAACAATTATTATCGGTGTATCCGATAAATTATATTTTAATTGTTCAACCAGCTGCTCTAATCTGTTATCAGGATTATAAGCAGGTATTAATATGCATATATTTTTCAATACTTCCTCGTTTACTCAATAAAAAAAGCAGGGATTATGGACTTTTTAGTATTAACTTTGCCTCCCCCTGCTTTTATATAGTCTGATTTATTTTTTGTCAAACATTTGCTTAATGCCGTCAACAGAAGATAAAATTCCGGTAGCTTCATAAGGCATATAAACAACTTTGTTATTTTCTCCGCTTGTTATGGCAGTCATTGTTTCTAAATACTTCATAGCAATTAAGTATTTATCGGGTTGTCCTTTATCAGCCAAAGCGTTTATAATTCTTTGGATAGCTTCTTTTTCCGCATCAGCTTCAATAATACGTGCCTGCGCAATACCTTCGGCTTTTAAGATATCTGCCTGTTTAGCACCTTCTGCTGAACGGATTGCAGCTTCTTTTTCACCTTCAGCTTTTCTGATAGCTGCTTCTTTAAGACCTTCAGCTTCAGTGATAGTAGCTTTCTTTTCTCTGTCTGCTTTCATCAATTTATCCATTGATGCCTGTATGTCTGCAGGAGGGAAAATATCCTGAATTTCAACACGGTTAACTTTAACGCCCCATTTATTTGTAGCTTCGTCAAGAGTTGTTCTTAATTCATCATTAATTTTACCTCTTGAGGTTAAAGTTTCCTGCAAATCCATTTGACCTACAAGGTTTCTCAAAGTTGTTTGAGTTAATTTTTCAATTGCTTCAGGAAGGTTTTTAATTTCATAAACTGCACTTTTTGCATCAACAATTTGGAAGTAAATCAAAGCGTTGATTGTAATTGAAACGTTATCTCTTGTAATTACATTTTGACGCGGAAAATCATACATTTGTTCTCTCAAATCAATTCTGTCGACTGCTTTTAGGTAATATGCATTTCTTCCGTCAAAGCCTCTTTGAGTAACTTTTTCCAAAATACTGCGCGGTGCTTCAAGTACAGGAAATATAAAGTTAGGACCGGCATGAAGTGTTTTTTCATAACGTCCCATTCTTTCAATAATAACTTCTTGTTGCTGCTGCACGATAATAATACCTTTGAATACATAAATTAAAAGTGCAACGAGTAGTATTAATAGTACAATACCCATGATTCTCTCCTATATTTTTTCTACTGTTAAAACTAAACTGTCATATTTAACAATTCTTACTTCTGAACCTGCAGGAATTTCTTCATCTGAATCCACGCGAGCTTCCCATCTTTCGTCATAAATGGTTATAGCACCCGAAAACTTAGTAACTGGTTCGATTACTTTAACAATTTTGCCTATGTATTTCCCTTCCATTCCTGTTTCTTGCAATTTGCTTTCTCTGTTCCTTAACAAAATAGGACGAAGCAAAAGAATAAAAAGGATGGATAAAATAACATAAATAACTGTCAAAATCACCCAGCTGTGGATAAATAATGCCAGCACTGCAGTCGCAAATCCTGCAAAGGCGAGGTTTAAAAAGAACATAGACGGTAAAACCATTTCAAGTATCAGACAAACCAGCCCTACAATTGCGAAAATTTCCCATAAAACCATATTTTGGACTCCTTTTTTATGTGTTGATTGTATCATATTTTTTCTAAGTCGTCAATGAAAGTTGAGCTGAACTAATATTGTATTCTTTATTTTTTATTATAAACTCTAAGTATGATTACTTTTGACTCATTAACATTAAAAAAGTGGCTTGATGAAAATAAAGATTTTTTAACGGGTGCAAGAATTCAAAAAATTCAGCAGCCTACAAGGCGTGACTTTGTTCTATCCATAAGAAGTATGGGTGAAACAAGAAAGCTTTATATAAATATTAATCCTCAATGCTATCATGTGTGTTTTATGAGTAAAGAAAATGAGGCTAAAAGACTTATTGAAATTCCGCAAAAACCTCCGATGTTTTGTATGCTTTTGAGAAAATATTTAGAAAATGCTGTGATTTCAAAAGTGGAACAGCCTCCGTATGAAAGAATTCTTGAGTTTTATATTGAAACCTTCAATGAACTTTCCGAAAAAATATACCTGTGTCTTGCTATTGAATTAATGGGAAAACATTCAAATGTTGTTCTATACAGCTATGATACAAATATGATTATAGGCTGTGCTCATAACGTCGGTGCCGAGAAAAGTAAAGAACGCGAAATGGCAGGCGGGTTGCCTTATATTTATCCTCCGGGACGTCCTGCAGGCTGGTATGCTAACGATAAATCGCTTTCTGGTTGTAATAGTAATGATATCAATTGCGTAATTGATGATTATTATGCAGAATGTATTAATAATGAAAAGTTTAACAGACTGAAAGACACTTATAAGCAACTTGTTATGCGCAGACTTAAAAAAAATGAAAATTCTTTAAAGAAGATGCAGTACAGACTTGAAAAAGAGTTTGATTCTGATAAATATCGTCTGTACGGTGATTTAATAATGGCAAATCTTTATAACCTCAAAGATTATTCCAAGTCAATAAAGGTTTATGATTATGAAAATAACAAAGATATTATTATTGAAATGGATGAAACCAAAACTTTAAAAGATAATGCCAATAAATTTTATAAACTTTATAACAAAGGAAAAACATCTGTTGAAAAATTAACTGAATTAACAAATTCTTTAAAAGAATCAATAAATTACTACGAGCAAATTTTGTATTCTTTAGAAATTGCTTCTTCTGTAAATGATTTGCTTGAGATAAAAGCAGAGGTTGAACCTGAAAAGGAAAGAAAATTAGTTAAAAAATCTGCAATAGAACCGCTCGAATTAAACATTGAAGGCTGTAAAGTTTTTGTAGGCAGGAATAACAGACAGAACGATTATATTTTATCTAAGCTTTCAAGAGATGATGATATCTGGCTGCATACTAAAGATTGCGCAGGTTCACATGTGCTTTTAAGATGTGAAAATCCTTCTGATGAATTGATATTAAAATGTGCAGAACTTGCAAAAGAGTACTCAAAAGGTAAAAATTCATCAAAAGTAGGTATTATTTATACAAAAAGAAAGTATTTAAAAAAGCCTCCTGCTGCCAATTTAGGATATGTTACTTATAAAAACGAACGGGAAATTATTCTTTGATGTTGGAAGAAATTTTAAACATAACTGATAATGTTGATATGGCAAAGAAACATGTTATAGCACTTGTCGATTGCGATTCGTTTTTCGTGTCCTGTGAACAGGCGGTTAATCCTGAACTGAAAGGAAAACCTGTATGTGTTATGTCAGGACGCGGTCAGTGTGTGATTTCACGTTCCAAAGAAGCAAAGAAGCTCGGAGTGAGAATGGGAATGCCATACTTTCAAATTGAAGGAGCTATGAAAAAAGCTGTCTATATAAACGCAAATCACGATTTGTACTGCGAAATTTCAGAAAAAGTTATGGATGTTCTAAAAGAAATTAGTCCTAAAGTGGAAGTGTATTCTGTTGATGAGGCTTTTGTCGATTTGACGGGTTTGGAAAGGCTTTATAAGAAAAATTATTATGAAATTGCGCAATTTATCAGACAGGAAATCAAGGATAAAGTGGATATTCCTGTATCTATCGGTATAAGTTCTTCAAAAACTCTGGCAAAACTTGCATCAGATAAAGCAAAAAAACTTGAAGACGGAGTTTTTTTAATAGGTTCAAGGAAGATTCAGCCTGAACTTTTGAAAACAAGTATTGATGAAATTTGGGGTATAGGCAGAAATTTATCTGCTCTGTTTAGAAAAAACGGAATTCTTACAGCTTATGAACTTGTTCAGCAGAATGATTTATGGCTTAATAAGCAAATCGGAATACGCGGTCTTGAAATGAAGCACGAGCTTTTGGGAGAGATGATTTCTCCTGTTGATGACAGTGTTAAGCTTCCTAAATCAATACAAAAGACAAGTGCTCTGGCTAAATTTACTTCGGATAAGGAATATTTAAAAAATTCTTTAAATTATCACATTCATCGTGCTTGTGTGAAGTTGAGAAAGCTTGATGCAAAGTGTTTTGGTATAAGTATATATTTGCGTACAAAGGATTTCAAAGTATATTGTGAAAAACGTGTTTTAAATAAGGCCACAAATTTTGAACTTGAAATTTCAGATATAATTTTTGAACTTCTTGATGAATTGTATAATCCGAAAATTCTTTACCGCAGTACAGGAGTAATTTTAGATACTTTCGAGCAAAACTCCGAAGCGCAGTTGTCAATTTTTGATAATCCTGAAGATGATATAAAGAAAGAAAGGCTTACAAAATGTTTTGACAAGCTAGAAAGCCGATTTGGTAAAAATATCATACAGACAGGCTTTATAACCGATGATGTGTAATCAGTCTTGAATTTTTCTTAAAAAGTTAATATAATTAATACGGTCATTGAAAATTAAGGAGCAATTTATGAGAAGATTAAGTAAAAAGTTGTCGTAATGCTAATTATTGCTGTTATAGTCGGCGTAAGCATAAAGGTAACCAAATCACGTTTGGATAATATATTATCTTATACATACTATTCAACGTATTCAACATCGCGTTCTGTTACTGCTAATATGCTTGCCGATTTCAACCCTGAAGACGAAATTTATAAAGCAAATAATAAAACATCATTATTCGCTAATTATACAATCATTTTCTTTTGGGAAATTTAGGAGTAAATTCAGCTTATGGAGATGGTACTGCAAAAATGTACGGGTGCCCTTATGCAGCGTATGATTATTTTCATATAACATACACTATCGGTGGAACTCCAAATGGCGGTATTGTAACTACCGGCGGATTTTTACTCGGAAGCAATATTTATGATGGCTGGACAAGCGCTGATTTATCAGATGTAATGCCTTGTAACTTCCCTGTCGATATAGGTTATCCTGAATTTCTTGGGTAAAGTGTCCCGGAAAATTTCCAGAAAACAGGGATCTGCGGACCTATTTTTCCGCTAGATCGTTATTCTTGCATAACAGCCGCAGGAATATCAACAGGGGACAGCAAAACATTAGTAAATGATAAATACTGTTTGTATGAAGAAGATTGTCCAGAGGGAACTTATGTAGATTCTTTTGAAAGCGATAACGGCTTAGGAGGCAAAAGACGTGTTGAATATTGTGCACAAGCATATCAATGTTGTGACGGCACATATGTAAAATCCCTTTTAGAATGTGATTACAGTAAATGTCCTTCTACTCCTTCAGTCTGCAATGTTTACCCCGGCGAAACCGAAACGCAGCTAAAGTATTGTTCAGGCAAAAAATTTGATGACAGTCCCGAAGTCTGCGATTGGGTAAATATTACTCCTTGGCCTCCGTCTTGTGAAACCGGTAAAGAGTGGAGTGAAGAACATTTGCAGGTAAGTGTAAAGAAAGAAAGCTTTAGCGGAGGAGGGCACCGCGTCTTACGCTGGCTATCAAAAAACGTTTCCTTTAAAGAAGGTGCCTGCCAATCAGGCTATGTAAATTCAGAAACTCCATACTGTATAGGAAGCACTTATAACCTAACTTGTAATTCTATGAATTCCAATAGTCGTTTAATACCTATACGACCTTTAAAATTCTTCTGACCCCATACTCAATATAACATCATATTGAAATCAGAAGAACAGCGCCCTGAGTTTCTTCAGGGCGCTTTGTTATAATAAAAAATCCTCAACATTGTTGAGGATTTTTTAATCTTAAATTTAAGATTTATTCATAAATCCAGCCGTTAGTTAAATCAACTTTTATTGGTTTTAAAAGTTTGATATAAACTGTTCCTTCAGGTGCTACTTCCAGTTTTTCACCTTTTAATGTAGCTCTTACGAATTTCATAAACCAGTTTCTGTGTTTTTTGATTTCGCCTACCCCTGAGAAGCTTACGGTTTGATCGTTATTTGTAGTAATTAATGAGTTGTCAAGAACAAGCACACCATTTCTAACAAACCATTTACCGTTTCTTACATCCAATAGTTGACCTTTTAAGTTTGCTCCTTTGTATACAAGAATAAACTTATCTTTTGTAATGTAGTTTTCAGGAGCTTGCGCTGTATAGATTTCTCCTGCTTGTGATGATTGTGAGCTTATATAGTTTGTTAATTTAACAGGAACTATCGCTCCTGCAGGAATTGTACCCAAACTGCCTTGAACAATGGCATTTTCAATAACATAGCCTTCACCTGTTTTCTTTCTCATAGCTTCTGCTAATTTTGCGTTAGGATTAAGTTTTGCCTGTTCCATCATGTCATATAGAATAGCTGAAACTTCTGCTCTTGTAGCAGGTCTGTCAGCTTCAATTCTGTCTTTTTTCTCAGAAGGAATAGTTACAAGCATACTTAAGATTTCAGCTTTACCTGCAGGGATAATAAACCATTCGGGAACTTCATTTACATCAGCAAATCTTTTAGACAAAACTTCTTTTGCTTTAAATGTGCTAATTTGTTCGGTAGTTAACGCATTAACTGCAACAGAAATAGATTCTGCACGTGTAACTGTGTCATCAGGTCTGAAAGGTTCTCCTTGCGGAGGGCAAGAAACTAAATCAAAGTATAAAGCTTTTTGTATTGCGTCATAAGCCCAAAATGACGGGTTAATGTCAGTAAAATTAACAGGCTGTGCAACAGTAGTGTGCTCCTGTCCTAAAGCTTTAATAGCCATTGATGCAAATTCTGCACGTGTAACATTATCATCAGGTTTAAATGTTCCGTCAGGATAACCTACGATAACCCCTTTTTCTGTTAAAATCTCAATTTGTTTTGCAGCCCAGTGATTTGATGATACATCCGGATAAGCTAAAGCCGGTGAAACGACAATCAGACCTACAAGTAGAGAAAACAGAACTTTTAATAAATTTTTCATATCCACTCTCCTATAATACTTCTATAATATGCTACATTTAAAATATACAATCGGCAAGTTTATCTAAAGTTATGTTAATAATTAAGGTCATATTTAGATTTGTATTCCTGTAATGTTTTTTCAGCTTCAGCTGTTACTTCATCAGGTAAATCTTTATTGTTCTTAGTATTAATAATAAGCTTAACGCAGCGTTCATCATACGTTGCGGCAAAATAGCCCCAGTAAAAGTCAATTGATTTAATATCTTTCAAATATTTTTGAGTATGAAGTAATCCTTCTATTTGAGGCTCTACAATAACTGCAATATCTATGGCTCTTTTGGTTTTTGAAGAAATCTTCAGCTTTTTCCAATCAGAAACAAAATCTTTATTGCCTTCCTGATGAATTACGCCTGTTAAAAATCCTATAACTGCGGGTTTATGCTTGCTGTATTCAATCACATTAAGGTTTGAAATATATTTCAAAATGGTCGGAATAGTTAATATATCTTGTGTTTTGTAATAGTTGCCCATTAAAGCATCGAGAGTTTGGACCATTTCTTTGCTGGAAACTTCTGTTTCTTCCGGTACTTGAGGAGTCATATGAAAATACGCTTCTCTGCCCACAAAGAATGAAACAATTAAAATAACCAAGATTATAAATATTTGTTTTACATCAATTATAATTTTCATAACCTTTTAGATTTTATATTAATTATCATTGAACGGCAATAATTGTTAAAGTTATGTTAAAAAATATATAAAAGGCAACAAAAAAGAGCCTTTCGGCTCTTAATTAAAATGGTGGGCAAGGGTGGATTCGAACCACCGTAGTCTCGCGACGGCAGATTTACAGTCTGCTCCCTTTAGCCACTCGGGCACCTACCCTTAGGTTTATATTAATTTTTCAAATTTTTATCTTATTTTTTCGTGTATTGCTCCGAGTGGCGGTATTAACAAAACTTTGTCCCATCGTCAAAAATTGATACTTAATCAATTTTTTTCCGAAATGACTACCGTGTTACTCGGGCACCTACCCATATATTTTGTTTTCAAATTTGCCTTTGACGGGATTTGAACCCGTGGCCTCTCCCTTACCAAGGGAGTGCGCTACCCCTGCGCCACAAAGGCCTAATGCCACAAGGGCTTTTAACTTTTTTAAGTTAAAAAAATGCCGACTATAGGAATCGAACCTACAACCTACGGTTTACAAAACCGTTGCTCTACCATTGAGCCAAGTCGGCAAGTCACATGAACTATTTTATTAAGAAAATTTTTAAATGTCAAGAGGATTTTTTATTTGTTATATAATATTTTTATGAGTATATTTTTATTAAGAAAGGCTGACAGCTTATGTTTAGACATTTTGCTCCTATAATATTGTTGACAATTTCAAATGTATTTATGACATTTGCATGGTATGGACATTTAAAGCATAAAAGCACTGCTTTGTGGCTTGTTATTCTTATCAGCTGGGGAATTGCGTTTTTTGAATACTGCTTTCAAGTTCCTGCAAATAGAATCGGACATGAAGTATATAATGCTGCTCAATTAAAAACTATTCAAGAAGTTATTACTTTAATTGTTTTCAGCGTTTTTTCCGTACTTTATTTGAAAGAAGAATTCAGATGGAATTATCTTGTAGGATTTTTCTTTATAATCCTTGCTGTATTTTTCATATTTAAAAAATGGTAATTATAATTTAAGCTTCAAAAGGTAAGAGTTATGTATTTCTTTTTCAAGAAGTACATTTTTATCCCTGCTCCATTCTTTTAAAAATCCTATAACAGGGTTTTTAGCATATTCAAAAGGATAATAGAACCAGTATGTTCTGCCTTTTGGAAGCTGGTTCAGAATATTTAAACACGTTTCTTTTTTATTCTCTAAGGTGTTAATTTTTACATCTGTAATTGGTTTAAAGTTATAATATCTTGAATAAAAAATGTATTCAGAATCAGATGCAATATTGTAGGCAACTATTTCATCAGACTTATAATTTTCTTTAATAATTTGCATTAAGGTTTTTGGGTCTTCATGAATAAATACATCGTGATTAAAAAAATCGGCAAAATATTTAACTGAATATCCGGAAAAATATGCTGCAAACAATATAATCATAATTGCAGAATATATTTTTCTTGTTTTATTGATTTTATCAACAGGGAGCGAAATTACCAAAAGCAGGATTGGAATTAAGTATAAACTTGTTCTTTGGATTAACGGATAAAACTTAAAGAATGATGCTAAAATCGTAAGTAAAAGTGTATATAAAAATAATTTTGATAAATTCGTTTTTTGTTTGATTGTTTGTATAGTTCCTGTAATAAACAATATCAAAATAAATAAAAGCATACTATTCGGCATAAAGAAATAATCAAAGTTTATTTTAAAAACTTTCAGCCAACTGATAGGATTTAATTTAAGAAAGCCGAGTTCCCAAAAATAACTTCCTATATCTATCTGAGAGGCATGTGAAGCTGCAACTACGGTAACATAATAAATTGTAAATATTATAAAGGATGGAATTAAAAACAGTGACATTTTCTTTATAATTGCTTTTTTATATTTGAAAATTTGCATTAATATATAAGGAAAAATTATAAATGCTGTTGGAAATGCCATAAGCGGCAGCAATGAAATTATAATTCCAAATGTTACTGTTTGTTTTGTATTTAATTTTTCTAAATCGGTTTTTAATAAAAAATAAAGTGTCAAAATTGATATAAGTACATCCGAGGAATACTGTTTAAATTCTTGTGAATAATAAATAAGCTGATAATTAATTGCAAATAAAAAGTTGACTGCTAAAATCAACCATTTGCTTTTAAGAAATTCTTTTGAAAGAAAATAAAATGCAGGCAAAGATAAAATTGAAGCAGCAAGCGGAATTAATCTAAGTGTATATTCATGTAAACCAAATATATACGTTAAGAGTTTAGATAATGACATAAATATAGGCGGTGCGCATTGAAAATGTTCTAAAGGTCTTAAGAAGTCAAACATGTTTCTGTCTAAAAGACTTAATGCAACCGAACATTCATCATGCCATAAAGGTCTTCCGACTAAAAAAGTTTTGACTCTAAGAATGATAGCGATTAGCCAAATTACTCCCAATATCCCAAAAAGCAGTTTTTTCTTATCCATAATCCATTTACCTTATATAACAATAAAAACCAGCCTTTTTTGACTGGTTTTTATGGAGCGGGAGACGAGGCTCGAACTCGCGACATCCTCCTTGGCAAGGAGGCATTCTACCACTGAATTACCCCCGCTTATTTGGGTTACCTCTTTATTATACATGAGCAATTTTTTTTTGCAAGTATTTTTTTTAGTTTTTTCCGAAATACTCTAAAGGAATATATAAGTTTTCTTTGTTATCGGCAAATATTTTGTCAGAACTGATTACAGCTTTGGTCTTGGTAAATATATATTGCTTTAATTCATCATAGCATTTGCATGATTCGGTATATTTATATCCAAATTTCTTTATAAGTGAAGCATTTTGAGCTAAATTAGATATTTTGTGCGCAAGTTTTTCTTTATCACATTTTGTTGAATTGCCTATGCAAATAGTGTCACGACCAAACATTTTATAAGTTTTGTCAAGTGCTTCTCTGCTTTCTTCAGCCAACGCGGTTATTACTTTAGATACATGAGCTGCTGGTACTATTTCCCTTAGAACTTTTTGCTCTTTTGGAGCTGAAGTACATGCTGACATTACCAATGAAACTGCTGCGACTTTTGCTGTATTTAATATTCTCATTTTAAATATTCCCTTTTTGAAAATTTAAAAAAATGAAAAAAAATTTTTTTGTTAGTACAAAGAGATATTTTTACATAAATTATACTTCTGCTAATTCAGGCTCTTTGCTGTCCATAGAACGAATGTCTACTTCAATTCTGTCAGGGAACTGTTTTTTTAGCCTGTTAACAAGCTCATTTGAACTCTCAACCCAGAAAATAGATGCGGTTAAAACTTTTACATCTCCGTCTAAATCTTTAAGTCTAAATGTAACAGGATCAGAACCTGAATGTTCGCATAAAAGATTTTTAAGCAATACGAGTTCTTCAAATTTAAAGTCATCAAGAAGTTTAATTGTAAAAATGTTAGAATTATCAACGGTTTTTACGGTTTCAACAAGCAGCACGGGAGGTTCGTCATCACTTCTTCTGCTTACTTTACCTGAAATAATTACACGCTGTTCATTTTGAAGAAATTCACCGTATTCAGCAATTTTACCGTTAAAAGCAATTACATCAATTTTTCCTGTTAAGTCTTCGATAGTTACAAACCTGATGAACTTAGCAGGATCTTTTTTGGTCGGAATTTGTTTTGTTGCAGTAACAAGTCCGCATATTGTCACCACTTTGTCATTTTCAACTTCATGGATTTCTGTAATTTTGTGTGTCATTAAAAACGGCAATTTATCTCTGATTGTTGAAAGCGGGTGACTTGATACGTAAAATCCCAAAAATTCTTTTTCAAAAATTTGGAGTTGTCGTGCATCGTATTCTTCATCACTGCCTGCAAGCTGGAATTTTGCATCTTCTATTTCCGCAGTATCACCAAGAAGATCAAATAAGCTTGCTTGTCCTGATTCTTTTGCTTTAGCTTCTTTTGATGCTGTTGCGGTAATATATTCTATATTGTCCATAAGCTGTTTGCGGCTTTTTTCAATATTTGCAAAAGCACCTGCTTTGATTAAGCCTTCAAGCGTTTTTTTGTTGCAGCATTTTGAATCCAAACGTTTACAATAATCATAAATTGATTTGAATTCTCCGTTTTCTTCGCGTTCCTGAATAATTGCTTCCACAACTCCTTCACCAACCTGCTTGATAGATGCAAGCCCGAACCTTATATCATTTCCGTCAGGTGTAAATTCAGCATAAGATTTGTTGATATCAGGAGGCATTACTTTAATACCGTTTTTTTGAGCTTCTTCAATATAAAGCTGTGTTTTTTCCTGATCGCCTGAAACACTTGTTAAAAGTGATGCCAGATATTCGATAGGGTAATGGCATTTTAAATAAGCTGTCTGATATGCAACAAAGGCATAGGCAGCTGAGTGCGACCTGTTGAAGCAGTATTCTGCAAATTTTTCAATCTGTTCAAAAAGAGCTGTTGCATCTTTTGCACTCATTCCGTGACGGGCTGCACCTTCAACGAATTTACCCTTTTGTTGAGCCATTTCATCAAGCTTTTTCTTACCCATCATACGGCGAACCATGTCCGCTTGACCTAAAGAGTAGTCAGCTAATACCTGGAACACCTGCATAATTTGTTCTTGATATACAATTGTGCCGTAGGTATCTTTTAATACAGGTACAAGACTGGGGTGCGGATATGTAATTTCTTTACGTCCGTGTTTACGTTCTACGAAGTCTTCAACCATCCCTGCCTGTAAAGGACCGGGTCTGAATAGAGCTACCAAAGCGCCTAAATCTTCAAAAACGTCAGGTTTTAAATCTTTGACAAGTTTCTTCATTCCAGAAGATTCAAGCTGGAAAACCCCGTCAGTGTCACCCTTAATCAACATGTCATAAGTAGGCTTATCATCCAAAGGAATTCTGTCAATATCGAATTCAATTCCTTGACGAAGTTTTATAAGCTTCATTGTTTTGTGTATCATTGTAAGGTTACGGAGCCCTAAAAAGTCCATTTTCAAAAGACCCAGTTTTTCCAAATCTGCCATAGGGTATTCGGTAACGATAATTCCGTCCTTTGAAGGCTGAACAGGTACAATTTCATTTAAAGGTTTATGTGCAATGATTACACCTGCAGCGTGTGTGCCGGTATTGTTTTTAATCCCTTCAATTGCTTTTGCCATATCAACAAGACGTTTTACTTCAGGATCTTCGTCATAAAGCTTTTTAAGCTCCATACCCTCCTGCAAAGCATCATCAATATGTGCTTTAGGTTCATTCGGAATTAATGATGCAAGCTGGTTGCTTCGTGCATACGGTATATCAAATACTCTGGCAACCCCTTTCATCGCTGCTTTAGCTGCATAAGTACCGAATGTAATGATTTGGCATACTTTATCTGCTCCATATTTTTGCGCTACATAGTCAATAACTTCTCCGCGTCGTTCGATACAAAAGTCAATATCGACATCGGGCATACTGTATCTTTCAGGGTTTAAGAATCTTTCAAACAACAGATGATGTCTAATAGGGTCGAGTTCAGTAATTTTAAGCGCATAAGCTACAACCGAACCAGCAGCAGAACCTCTGCCCGGACCTACCGGTATCCCATGTGTTTTCGCAAAATGGACAAAATCCCAAGTGATTAAGAAGTACGCTGAAAATCCCATTTGTTCGATAATGCCGAGCTCATATTTTACGCGTTCTTCTATTTCAGGAGGTATTTCACCGTATCTTTCTTTTAACCCTTCATGTACAACATAATCCAGGTAGCTTTCAACTGTATGTCCTGCAGGAACTTCATAATGAGGCAGAGGACTTTTGCCCATTTCCATTATCAAGTGGCATTTATCTGCAATGTCAACAGTATTTTTAATGCATTCGTCAAATAAATCGCTGTCCATCCATTTAAACGAATCACGTAATTCCATAGGAGTTTTTACGTAAAATTCATTGTTAGGAAAATGGAAACGGTTTTCATCAGCTTTTAAAGCGTTTGTTTGAAGACACAACAATGTATCATGCCAGTCCGCATCTTCTTTTTTTAAGTAGTGCGAGTCGTTTGTGATAATCATTTTTATGTCTAACTCGTTTGCAATTCTTATTAAGTCAGGGTTAGTTCTTTTTTGTTCTTCAAGCCCGTGATCTTGAAGCTCTATATAATAGTCATCGCCAAACAAATCTTTATAACGTTTTGCAGCAGCCTTAGCACCTTCATAGTTGTTTTTCAAAAGGTTTTGCAAAACTTCTCCTCCTAAGCAAGCAGAAGAACAAATTAAACCTTCATGATATTTTTGAAGAAGTTCAAAGTTAATACGCGGCTTATAATACATGCCTTCACAGTGTGCAATAGATACAAGTTTAACAAGGTTCATGTAGCCGTCTTTGTCTTTTGCAAGAAGCACAAGGTGGTAAAGAGGGTTATGCTGTGCATTTTTCTCGTGAATATCTCCGTCATGAACATAAAATTCACAGCCTACAATTGCTTTTACTCCTATTTCTTTAGCTGTTCTGTAAAATTCAATTGCAGAATACATGACACCGTGATCGGTAATTGCAACGGCAGGCATGTTGTTATCTTTTGCATACTGGCATAATGCCTTTACTTTTATAGCTCCGTCTAACAGTGAGTATTCACTGTGGAGGTGGAGCGGTACGTATTGTGTATTGTTATCCATAATAAAATGGTAACACATTCAAAATTAAAAAACTTTTAATGTTAAATAATGTTATTGATATTTTGCAAGAGTTCTGTTAATTAACTCTATCATTTCTTCACGCATAAATTTAGGAGATATAATCTCACATTCTGTTCCGTATCTCATTATACGTTTTAATAAATTATTTAAATCTTCGTTTTTATTAACAATAACGTGGCTTCCGTCACCTTCAATTTTATCAAGTCTTTCCCAATCTCTGAGTTTATAATTTCTCGCTAATCGGTTTTTAATTCTAAATACTATTGTAGTTGGCAAAGACTGGGAAGAAGAAACGTTAGGTAACTGTTTAATAGATTTAATGTTTTCAATAGGTATTTCGTAAATTCTGCTTCCGCTGTTGCCTAATACTTTTAAACATACTTTTCTTTTTTGATAAACCTGTTCAACAGGAGAACAAATTAAGTTTACTTCTTCACCTTTGTCAGTGTTAAAAATAATCTCAAGCTTTTGTTTTTCCTGACAGTATTTCTCACATTGTTTTACTTGCTCGGCAAATTCCGAATGATAAAAAGACAAGTGTAAGGTTCGGGTATTATCCATTACCTGTGAAATACTTTGCGCGTGTTCGTCAAAACGCAGTTCAAGCGAACGTATAAAAGAGTAAAATCCTGATTTGTTTTTACCTTCAGGCAGAAGCTCACAGGCTTGTTTTAAGATAGCAATGCTTTTCATATCATTGTTATCAAATTTTATTTTATAAGGCGAGCTGAACATCTGATATTTGCCGTTAATCTTTTTTACTTTAATACCAAATATCTTTAAAGTATTCAGATATTTATTCAAAGTTACATGAGTATTAGAAGTTCCGTCATACTGACCGTCAGAAAAGTGGTCAAGAACTGTTTTAAACTCAACTTCACCGTCATATAGCATTTTTATAAATTCAAATATTTTTACGCAAGAATCATTGTATTTTTCTGTAAGTTTTTTAACCACAATAATACCCCGCTTTCATATCTTTTAAGCAGGTTATAAAGTCTTCTTTAAAGTTTTCGGGTGCAAGTATTTTGCCTGCTGGACCGAGTTCTAAGAATTTCTGTCTTAATAAGAATTCATTTGAAGATGTTATTTCAACTATTACTTTGTTTTCTCCTTTTTTGATAAGTTTTTCATCTTCAGAAGGCTCAAATTTATCAGGATTACATTCAAGCTCATAAGTAACAGTCAATTCATTAATCCCTGCCGGAATTGTTTTGTCTACTTTGATTTCATTAATTTGTTTAATTCTGCTTACTAAAAAACTGCCGTACTGCATATATTCAAAGCCGATACCATAAAGATAAATTTTGCCGTTATTTATTTCTATCTTATCAGCAATAAGTTCAATATTTTTCTTACCTGAATTAGGAGAATTATATGTAATTACAATCTGGTCTTTTTTATCACAGCATCCGATTAAATTAGTCAAAAGCTGTTTATCAATACCGTTAAGCATAGAAACTTTTCTAATATTTGAAAGAAATTCGTCATTCTTAATATATGAGTATATCTTTTCAAAAAAGTTTTCTAAAGACAGCAATTCTTTTATGTCTATATTTTTTACCAGGCTTTTATAAATTTT
>UNSJ01000041.1 GCA_900548405.1 Candidatus Gastranaerophilales bacterium
GCTGAAATTCCGCCTAAGTTGCAAGAGGTTACAACAGTTCCGTCTTCTTCATAAAATACCCCTTGAGGAAGGTTTGATATTAAATCTGCAATAAGTTTTGCCGCGTTAGCTCTTGACTTGTCGCCGATGTCAATTCCCGAGTGACCGCCTTTAAAGCTGTGAACTTTAATTTTAGCAAGAGTGTAGCTTGCGCCTGAAACCTCGCACTGTCCCAGCGTATCACTGTCGAGTACCAAAATGTATTTTGATTGAATGTTTTTAAAATCTGCGTGTCTGATACCTGACATTCCCGATTCTTCATCACGTGTAAACATACATTCGAGACCGCCGTGTTTCATATCGGAATTTGCAATTTCTTTAGCAAGCAGCAAAGCATTTGCAACTCCTGCCTTATCGTCACCGCCGAGCGTTCTGTTTTCTGCATGAATATTACCGTTTTCATCCAAATATGTTTTAACAGGGCTGTCATCACCGATTACATCCATGTGCGCTGAAAGCAGCAATGGCTGCTTGGTTGTATCAGTTGCCGGAACGTTTATATAAACGTTGTTATAGCTGTCAAATTTGCATTTTATATTGTTTTTTGCGCAGTAATCCATAATCCATTGTGCAACTTTTTCTTCATGCAGCGATGGTGAAGGGATTTCGGCAAGATTGCAGAATAAATCTATCAATTCGTGCTCTTTTCTTATTTCATTAATTGGCATATTATCTCTCTCCTTTATGCAGTTTATTATACAACTTATTTAAAATTCATGCAAAACCTAATGTATCACTAGTTCAGGTCTATAATACTCACACCGTCGCCGCCTTCTGTATCTTCGCCCGGTCTGTATTTGGCAACGTAAGGAGAAGTAGAAAGAAAATCTCTTACGGCGGATTTCAAAGCACCAGTTCCGTGTCCGTGAATAACAGTAACCATAGCAAGGTTTGCAAGGCTTGCTTTATCAAGATAAAATTCAAGGCTGTCAAGTGCATCTTCTACTTTGTAACCGCGTAAATCTATTGTATTTGAAATTGTTGTTTTCTTTAATTCAAAACTTTCAAAAGAACTTGGTCTGTATACATTTTCTTTGCGTTCGTAAGATTTATCGTAAGGTGCAAGTTTGTCGCATTTAATTTTGGTTTTAAAATTGCCCATTTGAACTGTGACGTTTTCGTTTTTGTCAGGTAATGAAAGAACTGTAACAGGCTGATGAAGCTCTTTCAGAATAAGTTTGTCGCCTGCTTTGACATTTTGCCATATAATTTCGTCATATTGCTGTTTTTCATCATATTCAGAAAGCTTGCCTCTGAACTTTTGTTCCATTTGAGCAAGTCTTGCATAAGAACGTCTTGCAATTTTTTCGGATTTCTCACGTCTTAGTTCATCAAGAATATCTTTAATTTCTGCTTTAACCTCTAAAAGCTCATGGTCAAACTTATCTTTTATAACTTTAACGGTTTTCTTTTTATCTTTTTTAATATTTGAAAGTGTTTCTTCGTATTCTTTTTTAATACTTTCTGAAGTTTCTTTCAGTTCTTCTGCTTCTTCAAGGTTCTGTGCCAGTTTTGCCTGTGTTTCCTGAAGCTTTTCAACAACAAGAATTGACGGATCTTTTGTAGAAACTACAATATTTTTTGCTTTTTCAACCAGTTCGCTGTCAAGCCCTAAATTAGCAGAAATCGAGATTGCATTGCTTAATCCCGGTATTCCTATTAGGAGTTTGTAAGTAGGTTTCAAAGTTTCTGTATTAAATTCCACAGATGCATTTTTGAAATACGGGTTAGTATATTCAAGTGCTTTTAGTTCGCCGTAGTGAGTTGTAACAGTAGAAAAAGCCTGCTTTGAAGCAAGTTTTTCTAAAATTACCTGAGCTAATACCGCGCCCTCAACAGGATCGGTTCCCGCGCAAATTTCATCCAATAACACAAAAGTTTTGTCATTACTTTGATTTAAAATTTCAATGATATTTGTCATATGAGAGGAGAAGGTTGAAAGGTTTTGCAGTATGCTCTGGTCATCTCCAATGTCACATAAAATGTTTTCAAAAGGATAAATTTTGGCATTTGTACAAGGAAGGAAAAATCCTGTTTTTGCCATAAGAATAAACAACCCTATGGTTTTTAAGGTTACTGTTTTTCCGCCTGTGTTTGAACCTGTTATGATTACAGACTTGTACTCTTTGCCTATCTCAAAATTATTTGATACTACATTTTCAACATTACCCACAAGAAGCGGATGACGCATATTTTCAATATCTACAAATCTGTCTGCAATTATTTCAGGTTCAACCGCCTGAATTTTTACAGCATATCTGGCTTTTGCAAACTGATAGTCAATTGCTGTGAGAACTTTTTCACTATGCGCAATTTCTCTTATTTTTGCTTTTACAAACACAGTTAAGTCAACAAGGATTTTTATAAGTTCTGCATGTATTCCTGCTTTAATCTCTCTTATTTTATTGTTTAAAGGAACAATCTGAGCAGGTTCAATATAAAAAGTTTTGTTTGTTGCAGATACGTCGTGAACAATGCCCGGAACTTTGCTTTTTGACGATGCCATTACCTGAAAAACAATTCTGTCATCACGTGTTGTGTATATGTTTTCCTGTAAATGTTTTGAAAATTCAGGTGCATTCATTAGAGAAGCAACTGTTGCTTTGAGATTTTTTTCGTTATCTCTTAAAGCTGAATAAAGACCTTTTAACGTCGGTGTTGCATCCTGTTTTATGTTCAGGTTTTCATCAAAAGTCGAAAATATTTTTTCTTCAAGTTCTCTGTCAGATATCAAGGTTTGTGCACCGTTTCTCAATAATGCGGTAAGCTTGAGATTTTCCATAAGAAATTTTTTAACAAGTCTTGAAGTTCTTAATGTTTTTGCAATATCTATAAGTTCTTCTTCACTCAGATAGCTTGCGGACATACTTTTTTGAATTTTATCAATATCAGCAACAAATTCAATGGGAATATCAGCAGGCATATCAAGAATATATTTTGCTTCACGTGTGCATAAAAACTCCTGTCTGATTTTTTCAATATCATTAAGCGGCATAGTTTTGAGGCAAAGTTCTTTACTTTGCGGAATTTTTGCAAAGTTTGAAATTCTTTCAAGTATTTTATCAAATTCTAATGATTTTCGGCTTTTTTCTGTGATATCCATACTTTTATTTAATGACAAGAATGCCTAAAATGCAATTGATTATTAACTTTTCTTGATTTATTTATTTAAATAAGTTAATTTTCTTGCACTAAAACTTTTTTAAAGTACAATTTAAAGTATAAGAAGATTTTTATTTATAAGAAGGGGATATAAAATGGCTGTAGAAAGACAACACGTTAAAGAACAAGATAAAATTCAAAGACGTTCAAACTTTGATCCTGTTGAAAGCAATTTGACAGAAGAACAGGTTAAGCTTGAAGCTTCAAGATGTTTGAACTGTAAAAACCCGAGATGCGTAAAAGGCTGTCCTGTAAATATTCAGATACCTGAATTTATTCAGGCAATTAAAGAAGGCAATATGGAAAAGGCCGGTGAAATTATTCGCCAAACAAGTATGTTACCGTCTGTCTGCGGTCGTGTTTGCCCGCAGGAAAGACAATGCGAAGGCAACTGTGTTTTGGGAATTAAAGGTTCTCCTGTCGCAATCGGAGCTTTGGAAAGATATGTAGGCGATAATACAAAAGCTGAAATGCCTGAAATCAAACCTTCAGGTAAAAAAGTTGCCGTTGTCGGTTCAGGATGTGCAGGCATGACTGCAGCTTGCGACTTGAGAAAAGAAGGACACGAAGTTGAAGTTTTTGAAGCACTTCACGAACTCGGCGGCGTATTGAGATATGGAATACCTCCTTTCAGACTCCCGAGAACAGTTTTGGACAGAGAAATTAAAAACTTAAAAGCTATGGGTGTAAAATTCCATACAAATGTTATTGTAGGTAAATCAATTACTCTTAAACAGTTAAAAGAAGACGGATTCGATGCTATATTTATCTGCTCGGGTGCAGGACTTCCTAAAATGCTTAACGTTCCGGGTGAAAACTTAAACGGAGTTTTCTCTGCTAACGAATTTTTAACACGTGTAAACTTAATGCACGCAGGTCAGCCTGACAGCCCTACACCTCTGAGAGTAGGTAAAAAAGCTGCTATCTTTGGAGGTGGAAACGTTGCTATGGATGCGGCAAGAACTGCTGTTCGCGTTGGCTTTGAAGAAGTTTATATTATTTACAGACGTACAGAAAAAGAACTTCCTGCGCGTTTGGAAGAAATAAGACACGCAAAAGAAGAGGGGATTGTATTTAAATTCTTATACGCTCCAAAAGAAATTATCGGTGAAAACGGTTATGTTAAAGCTGTTGAACTTGAAGTTATGGAGCTTGGCGAACCTGATGAATCAGGCAGAAGAAAACCTGTTGCAACAGGAAAAGTTGAAACAATGGAACTTGATACAGTAATCGTTGCATTAGGTACAGGTCCTAACCCTATTATCCAAAAATCCGCAGAAAGCGAAGGTTTGGAAATCATTACTGACAGACGCGGATATATTACTGTTGACGGTGAAACCAGATGCACAAATATCGACTGTGTATACGCAGGCGGTGACGTAGCTCCTGTTGGTGAATCCAATGCGATTAATGCTATGGGGGCAGGTAAAAAAGCTGCAAAAGCTATTAACGATATGTTGAAATAATTGAATACAAAAGAGCCGAATCCGTTAACATGGAAAGAGGCTCTTTTGTGCTTTAGAGGTAGATTTGAAAAAGTTTATATCATTAACAATTGCACTGTTAACTTTGTCGGTTCCCGTTATGGCACTGGAACTTGATACATCTGTTGATGATGAAATTCGGAGAAATTACAATCCCTCTAAACTTGAACAAACTCTTCCTGCCTTACCAAAGGTTGCACCTAATCAACCTTCAACACCTCCCGTAAATAAACCTGCACAATCAACGGCTTCGCAAACTCCGCCGAAAACTCAGCCTGTTACTCCTGCTGCAAAACCGCAATTAGGGGTAAAAAAGCTTCCCAATGATTACAAATACGATAAATCCACAGCAATACGTATCAAAAAGGGAACAAAGTTCAGAGTTAAATCAAATACTGTAATCTCAGATTATTTAAAAGAAGGTTCACGAGTATCGTTTACTACAATAAAGCCTGTTACACAAAGGTATGTTACTATTACTGAAGGTACTAAATTTACTGCTGTTGTAAAGGATTCGCACCTTCCTCAATTTAGCGGTAACGGAGGTTTAATTGTTTTAATGGTCGACAGTATGACCTTTAACGGTTCTACAAGAAGTGTTCATGCAAAAATTACAAAAGCTAATTTGAAAAAAGTTTTCTTTAATAATATAAAAGGTAAACGCCAATACTGGAAAGGTGTTGCAAAACAGGTTGATAAAGGTGAAAACTTTTATAAAAAAACAAGAAGAACATCATCAAAACTTGCTGACAATCCTGTTGGCGTAATAATTTCTCCTATTCCTACCTTAACAGGAATTGTTGTTTATGCTGTTAATTTCGTCGGCTCTCCTTTGTTTGCACTCTGGTCAAAAGGGGCAAGAATTTCTATTCCCGCAGGCAGTGAATTTGAAATAAAATTGTTAGAAGATGTTTATCTTTATTGATGCTGTAATACAATCAGATGATTTATATTTATGGTATTGTTTAATATTTTAATTTAGTTTATAATTTTCGTAAAGTTTAGTAGTAGAGACAACTTATATTAGTGAAGGAGAAAACATGATTAAAAAATTAACTTCACCAAAAGCATTGTTTGCAATGTTTGCAGTTATGCTGATGGGAGTTTCGCCTGTTCTTGCAAGCGAAGCTGATTTGGTTGTTCCTGGTATCAAGGATGCAAACCCTGATTTCTTCAAATATTTGGTTTGGGGAATTTTAATTTCTGTAATCGGCTTGATATTCGGATTTATCGAATTCTTAAAAATTAAAAAATTGGATGTTCACAGCAGCATGGCTGAAGTCGGAAACACAATTTTTGAAACCTGTAAAACTTACTTGATTCAACAAGGTAAGTTTTTACTTGTATTAGAAGTATTAATCGGTCTTTGTATTGCGTTTTACTTCGGATACTTACAACATATGCCTCTTAACCATGTATTGATTATTTTGGCTTGGTCAGTAATCGGTATTTTAGGTTCATACGGTGTAGCTTGGTTTGGTATCAGAATGAATACTTTAGCAAACTCAAGAACTGCATTTGCTGCACTTAAAGGTAATCCTTTAAATATTATGAATATTCCTTTAAAAGCAGGTATGTCAATCGGTGTATGCCTTGTATCAGTTGAACTTATTATGATGTTAATCATTTTATTGTTCGTACCGGGTGAAATTGCAGGTGCTTGCTTCATCGGTTTTGCTATCGGTGAATCTTTAGGTGCTTCTGCGCTTCGTGTTGCAGGCGGTATCTTCACAAAAATTGCTGATATCGGATCTGACTTAATGAAAATTCAATTCGGTATTAAAGAAGATGATCCGAGAAATCCCGGTGTTATTGCTGACTGTACAGGTGATAACGCAGGCGATTCAATCGGACCCACAGCTGACGGTTTTGAAACTTACGGTGTAACAGGGGTTGCTCTTGTATCTTTCATCTTGCTTGCAGTTGCAGGTACAGATAATCAGGTTCAACTTTTAACCTGGATATTTGTTATGAGATTCTTAATGATTGTTACTTCAGTTTTTGCATACTGGATTAACGGTGTAATTGATAAATTCTATGCTGCAAAAACAGAAAAATTTGATTTTGAAAAACCGTTAACTAACCTTGTATGGTTAACTTCAATCCTTTCAATCGCTATGACTTTTGTCGTAAGCCACTGGTTATTGGCTGATATGGGCGGTAACTTATGGTTAGTACTTTCAAGCATAATTTCTTGCGGTACTTTAGGCGCAGCATTAATTCCTGAATTTACAAAAATCTTCACTTCTCCAAAAGCAAAACATACTGAAGAAGTTGTAACAGCATCTCGTGAAGGAGGAGCTTCATTAACTATCCTTTCAGGTATTGTTGCAGGTAACTTCTCTGCATTTTGGATTGGTATGGTTATAGTAATGTTAATGGGTATTGCATACGTTGCTTCCAACCATATTCCTGAAGCTGTTATGATTTATCCGTCAGTATTTGCTTTCGGTTTAGTAGCTTTCGGTTTCTTGGGTATGGGACCTGTTACTATTGCAGTTGACTCTTACGGTCCTGTAACAGATAATGCTCAATCAGTTTACGAATTATCTTTAATCGAAGAAATTCCTAACGTTAAAGAAGAAATCGAAAAAGAATACTCTTTTAAACCTGATTTTGAAAACGCTAAAAAATACTTGGAGGAAAATGACGGTGCAGGTAACACCTTTAAGGCAACATCTAAACCTGTATTAATCGGTACAGCTGTTGTTGGTGCTACAACAATGATTTTCTCACTTATTTTAGTTATCAAATCAACATTGGGTATTGAACCTGAAATGATTTTGAATATGTTAAATCCATATACATTGCTTGGTTTATTATCAGGCGGTGCTGTTATTTATTGGTTCTCAGGCGCTTCTATGCAGGCTGTTACAACAGGTGCATATTCAGCTACCGAATACATTAAGGACAACATCAAACTTGATGATGCAAATTCAAAATCAGCTAACTTGGCAAATTCAAAAGAAGTAGTAAAAATTTGTACACAATACGCTCAAAAAGGTATGGTAAATATCTTTATCGCATTGTTTGCATTTGCACTTGCTTTTGCTTGTCTTTCAGCTCCTTGCTGTTCAACATCAGCTCCTGTTGCTTTCTTCGTAAGCTACTTAATTGCAATTGCTGTATTTGGTTTATTCCAAGCAGTATTTATGGCGAACGCAGGCGGATGTTGGGACAATGCTAAGAAAATCGTTGAAGTAGATTTGCAGGAAAAAGGAACTCCGCTTCACGAGGCAACAGTAGTCGGCGATACAGTTGGTGATCCGTTCAAAGATACATCATCAGTTGCAATGAACCCGATTATTAAATTCACAACATTATTTGGTTTGCTTGCAATGGAAATTGCTATTTCAGAATCATTCAGAAATGTTGCACCGATTGCGGGCTGGATATTCTTGGTAATTGCGTTAATTTTCGTAATTCGTTCATTCTACGCAATGAGAATTCCTGTTAAATCAGAAAAATAGGGAAATGAGTATATCTCATAAAAAGACTGCCTCACTTGAAAAAGCGGGGCAGTTTTGTTATAATTGTATGTGAAGGTATTGAAAGGAGCACCAGCGTAGCCGCTGGAGATGCAACATCGGGTTATGCATAAATATTATAAAAAAAGAAAGGAAGCAATTTATGAGAAAGTTTAGTAAAGAAGCTGTTACGTCTATTGGAAAAGTCTTGACAGAGCTCCAATGTGACGGGTCAAGCAGCTATGCTTGCGGGGGGGGGGCAGACTTTTAAGCTCCAACCATAGGGGATTTACATTAGCAGAGGTTTTGATAACGCTAGGTATAATCGGTGTGGTTGCAGCGATGACAATGCCTGTTTTAATTCAAAATCATCAAAAAAATGTTTTAAAACAGCAGTTTAAGAAATCATATTCATTGATGCAGCAGGCTTATCAAAAAGTTTTTGCTGATAACGGATATAATTATGAGTGTTATTATTGGGATAAAAATCCTTATGGAAATTCTGTTTGTACAAAATATAATGATGCAGGAGTATGTATAAAATCAACTCTTGCTGACGGCTCTGAAAAACCTGCCGATTATGGCGGACGTTTCCAGGAATGTTCACAGTTTATGGCTCATCTGGAGAAGCATTTGAGTATTATCAAAAAATGTAACGGTAATGCTTTAGAAGATGGATGTATACCAAAGTATAAGGGACTTGATACATATTATAAAGATCAGAATGACAGCCTGAGCGATGATGATTTAAGTCAAAAAACTGCCGGCTGCGGCAACTGGAACCAAAAGGAAATAGAAAATAAGCGTATAGTTTATGTGCTTGCTGATGGAACAATAATTATGCTTTATGGAACAGGACCGAGTTTATTTGCAATAGACATTAATGGACAGAAAGGTCCGAATAAATGGGGTCATGATTTATTTGCGTTCGGTACACGAGGAGGAGGGAGCAGAGCATCATATGTTGCAACACATGTATCATCGTGCTATCCTATCGAAAAGGGCGGCTTATCCACAACAAATATGTTAATAAACTCTTATAAATAAATGTAAAAGGCTCTATTTTTATAGAGTCTTTTACTTTATGTTTGTGATAACATTAATATATAAAACGAAAATTATAGAGGGAAGGAAATGAGTTTAACAGTATACTTAGGGATAGACGTAGGATCAGTAACAACAAAACTTGCGCTTGTTGATGAAAAAGGTAAATATGTAGACAGCTATATGCTTAGAACAGCAGGTAAACCTGTAATTGCAGTGCAAAAAGGTTTAAATGAACTTTTTGCTCAAAAACTTACGGATTATAACGTTATGGGTGTCGGAACAACAGGTTCGGGGCGTAACCTTGCAGGAGCTCTGGTTGGTGCTGATGTTATTAAAAACGAAATTACGGCGCATGCTGTTGCGGCAAGTATTAATGTTCCGGGTGTACAAACAATTCTTGAAATAGGCGGTCAGGACAGTAAAATTATTATCCTTCGCGATGGCATTGTTACGGATTTTGCTATGAACACTGTATGTGCTGCCGGTACAGGAAGCTTCTTGGACCAGCAAGCCAACAGACTTAATGTTCCTATTCAGGATTTCGGCTCTACTGCGTTAAAATCTTCCAACCCTGCCCGTATCGCAGGTCGCTGCGGTGTTTTTGCAGAAAGCGATTTGATCCACAAACAACAATTGGGATATCCTGTTGAAGATTTATTATATGGTCTTTGTCAGGCTCTTGTACGAAACTATTTATCAAACCTTGCTTTAGGTAAAGAACTTCTTCCTGTATTCTCATTTCAAGGCGGTGTAGCTACAAACTCAGGTATGGTTAAAGCTTTTGAAGAAGCATTGGGACATAAAGTTGTTGTTCCTGAAAACCACCAAACTATGGGGGCTATCGGAGCTGCTTTGCTTGCTATGGAAAATCATCAGTATACGGAAGCTCAAACTAAATTCAAAGGCTGGCAGGTAGGTGAAATGCATTTCCATTCAATTACTTGCGACTGTACAGGATGCTCTAATAATTGTGAAGTTATTACAATTGTTGAAGGCGAACAGGAAATTCAGCACGTAGAAAAAATTAAAGACATTAAAGGCAATATCATTGCCCGCTGGGGCGGCACTTGCGGAAGATGGGATATCTCATAATTAAGCAGATTATCTCTGTTTAAAGTTTCCGTTAGCCCAGGCATAAAGGCTTCCCATATCACTGAATTCTTTTTTGAAATCCTTGTTATTTATATATCTTAGGGTATATTTATCATTTTCTAAATATGCGTGACCGACGACTTTGTTTGGTTTTGAATTGCTGTATCCGTAAATGATTGCATTGTTTTGAGAAGTTGTCTTTTTGGGGAGCATATCTCCATAAAATTCGGTAACTCTTTTGGCTGTTTTGTTATCACTTCCCGTAACTTCAAATGTTCTTATAAATCCCATCGGAATTCCTGCGGAAGTTTCAGTTACAAGAGAGCTGCTTAACTGTTTTAACAGGTTGCCATCTTTATCAAAAATTACTTTTTTCTTAAATATTTCGCCTGCTTTATCTCCATAATATTCAACTTTGGTTCTGCCGTTTTTCATTACGGTAATTAATCTTTGTGAAAATTGTTTTGGACTTGCTTCAATTTTATTTAATGCTGAAAGTATTTTAGGGTTGATTTTATCTAAAACTTCTTTAGCGGTTTCGTCAACAATACGTCCGATTTCTTCAGCATCTTGTTTTCCTGCGATTAGTTTGCTATCAGCAGGTTTCTTACCTTTTGTAATGTAATATGCAGCAAGCAGCGCGCCTCCTGCGACAGCTGTCCCAATAGCAAGTTTTAATGTTGTATTTGATTTTTCTTTCAGCTCGTCTTTAAAGGTATCCGGCTGCCCGTTAAAGTGAATTTGATTTCCTATTGAAGATACTTTCATAAATATTCCTTTTTTGCTTATACATTTTAAAACGGAAAGTTTAATTAATTGACTTTTTTTGAAAAATTTTTACAATCCTTAAGATTCGTGTTATTATCTTAATATGAGCGATTTAAATACTACTTTAAATAATATGAAAAAAAAATATCGCGAGATTTTTTTAACCTCTGTTGAAGCTATACAAAAACGCGTTGACGAGATTAAACCTGACTGTGTCGGAGATATTTTTGATACTTATGCAAAAGGTTCAGACGGATATAAATGGCAGGAAGATGTTTTAAAGATGTTTGAGGACGATATTTCTCACGAAATATACAGAAAATGGAAAGAAATTCTTGCTTACCGTAAAAATTTCAGCTGTAAGGGCTGTGCAACCTGTTGCAATCTTGCATGCAGTGAGTTTTCTCCTGACGAACTCAAAGTAAAGGCATCAAAGGGCGATAAATTTGCAACACAATTTTTGAGTGTTTTTATTCCTTATGAATCTCAGGAAGAAGCGGAAAAGGTTTATCCCGAGTATTTAAAACTGCTTGATGAAACTATAAGTGATAAGGTTTATTTTTATCATTGTCCTAAGCTTACCGAATGCAAACGTTGTTCGGATTATGAAAACCGTCCTGAAATATGCAGGGTTTTCCCTGATAATCCTTTAAGTATTCTGCCCGAAAGCTGTGGTTTTTATGAATGGCGTAAAGAGGTGGAACCTGTTGCATTAATGCTTCATTCAATGGTAGAAATAATTGACTATTATAAGACTAATATCCCTGTTAAAAAGTAAAAGGAAACATTATGGAAGTACTATCAGGACTTAATCTTGAAGAAATTCAAAAAATTACCGATGAGCTTCATGCCTCAAAATTTCGAGCAAGACAAATTCATAACTGGATTTATTTAAAATCAGTAAACAGTATTGATGATATGACTGATTTGTCAGTAAAATTTCGTGAAGAATTGAAAAAAGTTGCTCAAGTTACCGATACAAAAATTAAAGTTAAACAGGTTAGCAGTGACGGTACAATCAAGTATCTTTTGGAGTTTCCCGACGGTGAATGTGTTGAAACCGTTTTAATGCGTTTTGACAACAGAGCTAATTTAACTGCATGTGTAAGTTCTCAGGTAGGCTGTGCCGTGAATTGTTCTTTCTGTGCAACAGGAAAACGCGGGTTTATAAGAAATCTTTCATATAAAGAAATTGTTGAACAGGTTTTGACAATTCAAAGAGATACAGGATTAAAAGTTACTAATGTTGTGTTTATGGGACAGGGCGAACCGCTTTTAAATCTGGATAATGTTTTAAAAGCTATGGAAATTTTTAATGAAAATTTCCAAATAGGAGCAAGACGTTTAACGCTTTCCACATCAGGCATAATTCCTAAAATTAATGAACTTGCAAATCTTGATATGCAGTCAACACTTGCAATTTCTCTACATGCGCCTAATCACGATATAAGAAAACAAATTATGCAGATTGAAAACAAATATCCTATGCCTGAACTTAAAAAGGCTTTAAAAAGCTATGTTGAAAAAACAGGCAGAAGGATTACTATTGAATATCTGCTGATAAAAGATTTAAACGATACTTTGGATAGTGCAAAACAGCTTGTAGATTATCTTAGAGATATTAAGTGCAATATAAACTTAATCCCTTATAATCCGACAGAAAAGAACGATTACCAAAAACCTTCCAACAATTCGACTATGCGTTTTAAATCGCTTCTCGAGCAATCAGGCAAGAAAGTTACGGTAAGGCTTGAGCGCGGCGCGGATATTGATGCAGCATGCGGTCAGCTGCGTGGAAAAGTTAATTAGAATTTTACAGGATAATTTTTAGGAATTTTCCATCCGTTTCTCATTAACATTTCAGTACAAAAATTTGTTCTGCCCATAGCATTATACGGCCTTGCGCTCATGGATTTACAGTAGGTAATCAGCTGGTTTTCAGTAAGCGAGTTTGCGTATGTCGTTAATATTATACTGTTATTTTTATTGACTGCATAAAAGTTAAATATATCTCTACCGTCAATGCGTCTTTTTTTGCTTGGATTAATCAGTACTTTAAAAAGGTGTCCGTTTCTCGGTGCCGCAAAAAATATTAATGCTGTTCCGTTGGCTAAGGCATAGCATGCACCGTTATAATCAGAATACATTGCAGAACCGCTTAAAGTGCCATAACTTTCAGATAAGGTTAAACATTCATTGTCAGGATATGTTTTTATAATTTTTATATATGGAGCAAAATATTTTTCAAATACATAATGAGAGTTCTCTTTGCTCCATGATTCTGTAACATATTCTGCTTCAAATCCGTTACCATATTCATTTTCTGCAAATTTAACCGCATTTGCAATAATTGAGTACGAACTTTTTAATCTGTTTTCAACAACAGATTTTTCATATTTTCCTATTAATGCAGGTATTGTTAAAGCTGCTACTACCCCAATAATCCCCAATGTAATTAATACTTCAGCAAGAGTAAAGCCGAAACGGCGTTGACTGTGTCCTTTTCGCCCCTTCTTTTCGATACTTAATCTAAAAGCGTGGCCCCTGTACGCAGTACTCGGGGGGGGGGCATCCTTAATGCTTCTTCTGTAAACATATTTCATCCTCCAATTCTCAATTATTATTTACTATATTAAATAAATTGTCAAGACTATATGTTTATTATATCTTTAATTTATGAAAGCTTTAATCCAAAGAGTAAAAAGAGCATCGGTAACAATTGATAATGAATTGTATTCGCAAATCGGAGCAGGAATTTTGGTTCTGCTGGGTGTTGCAAAAGAGGATGACAAAGAAAATGCAGAAAAACTTGCTCAAAAAATAGCAGGTTTAAGAATATTTGATGACGAAAATGACAAAATGAATCTTTCAATAAAAGATATTAACGGCGAAATTCTTGTTGTATCTCAATTTACGTTATGCGGAGACTGCAAAAAAGGAACGCGGCCTTCATTTGATAATGCTGCTCATCCTGATAAGGCTATTGACTTATATGAATATTTCGTTAAATGTATAAATGATAACGGGATAAAAACAAAAACAGGAAAGTTTCGTGCTATGATGGATGTTGAACTTGTAAACGATGGTCCTGTAACCTTCTTTATAGAAAAGTAAATGAAACCTATTGCAAATATTTTTAAATCATGTTATAATGCCAGTATTGATATAGAGTTAGAAATCGATTTTTTTTATACTGAGGAGAAATTCTTTATTAACCCGGAATTACGTTATTATTTTTTAATTAAGAGGCTTATATTATGTATGTAAACAAGTGTATCAAATGTGGTCGTGAGTTTGAAACAAAAAACCCCAAGAGAGTTATTTGTCCGGATTGTTTGTATCCTGATAAGAAAATGATAGTATCTCCTTCTCCAGAAGGTGAAACTCCTAAAGCTGAAACACCGTCACCGTCAGAAGAACCTTTAAAAGGTTATAGTGCAGGGGGAACTGAAGAAACTCCTCGTTATTACAGCGCAGGCGGAAATCAGGATCAGCAGCGTCCTTATAACAGACCGCAGCGTCCTTATAATAATCAAGGCGGTTACAACCGTGATAACAGACAGGGTGGTTATAACAGAAACTATAACAATCAAGGCGGCGGATACAACCGCGATAACAGACAAGGCGGATATAACAGAAATTATAACAACCAGGGTGGAGGATATAATCGCGACAATAGACAACAAGGCGGTTATAACAGACCACAGCAAGGCGGATATCAAAATCGTCCTCAACAGGGCGGATACAATAGAGGCGGAGGTTTCCAAAACAGAAGACCTCAAGGCGGTAACTTTAACCGTCAGGGCGGCTTCCAGAATAGAAGACCGCAAATGGGCAACAGAAACAGAGCTCCTAAGCAGCTTCTTGTAAGTAAAGAACAATTAGAACAAATTGAATTGCTTTACAAATTGATGTTGCCGCTTCCAAACCCTGACTGTCACGAAGTTATTGGTGAAAAAATCGGTTTGGAACCAAGAAAAGTATTTTTCGGTATTAATCTTGTAAGACAGAAAATGATGCTTCCTAAGCTTCCTTTCCCGAAAAGAAAACTTGCTATATCTCCTGATCAATTATTTGCGATAAAAAATCTTTATGAACCTTTATTACCGCTTCCTCCAATAGGATGCCACAAAATTATTGCAGCTCAATTGAAAATGGATGAATGGAGAGTTCACGTAGGTATCGGATTGATTCGTTCACAAATGGGTATGGAACGCTGGAATCAGGATAGACCTGATTTACCTGAAGAATTTAAAAAACAAAAAGCAGAAGAAGCTGCCGCTAAAGCTAAAGAAGCTTCTAAAGAAACTCCTGCGGCTAAAGAACAGGAACCTGAAGCTCCGGCTGAAGAAGTTAAACCAAAAAGAGGCAGAAAGCCAAAGAAGGTTGAAGAAGCTCCGGAAGCATAACGATGACAAAATTTGTTTCTGTTGGTAAAATTTTAAATTTTCATGGAATTCAAGGCGAAGCCAGAGTTGGTTTTTCTAAAAATCAACAGGATTTCTTTTGCTCTTTAAAGGAAGTTTTTGTTAAAGATAACAATGACTATAAGCTTTTAAAAATTAAAAGTATTCGTTTGCATAAAAACTTTGCTCTCGTTAAGTTTGAAGGAATTAATTCAATAAATGAACTTATGGAGTACAAAGGTTCTTTTCTATATGTGGATGAAGAGACAATTCGCGAAGCTCTGGAAGAAGATGAGTTTTTAATTGACGAGCTTGTAGGGTTGGAAATTTTTGATCAAAACGGTGCTAAAAAGGGCTTTGTTGTTGGTGTTTCAAATAACGGTGCAAACGATTTGCTTTCTGTTAAAACTAATTCAAAACAGATTGTACTTGTTCCGTTTGTAAAAGCTATCGTAACCGATGTTAGTATTAAAGATAGAAAAATTATAATCAACAACATTGAGGGTTTGCTGGAATGATTTTTGATGTTTTGACATTGTTTCCGGAAATGATTGAAAACCATTGCAAATACAGCATATTAAAACGCGCAGTTGAAAACAAAATTTTATCTGTTAATACAGTTAATCCTAGAGATTATACTCTCGACAAACACAAAAAAGTTGATGATACCCCATACGGCGGGGGGGGAGGGATGGGGTTAATGGCGCAGCCTTATGTTGATGCTTACGAAAGTTTAGAAAAGTCTGAAAATTCAATTACTGTAATGCTTTCTCCTCAAGGAGAACCATTAAATGATACTATTGTTAATGAGCTTGCTACATTTGAACAGATTGTGATGCTTTGCGGTCATTATGAGGGATTTGACGAACGTATAAGAGAAATTATAAAACCCAGAGAAATTTCTATCGGTGATTTTGTGTTGACTGGCGGTGAACTTCCTGCCTTATGTCTTATAGATGCTGTAAGCCGTAAAATTGAAGGAACTCTCGGGAAAATCGAATCTGCTGATGAAGACAGTTTTTCTAACGGGCTTCTTGAATACCCGCATTATACCAAACCCAGAGAATACAGAGGTATAAGCGTTCCGGAAGTGCTTTTAAACGGAAATCATAAAGATATAAATGAATTTCGTTATCAGGAAAGCTTGAAACGCACAAAGCTAAAACGTCCTGATTTATACCAAAGATATGTTGAAAAAATTCAAAAATAGTTTATAATGAAAATACGGTCAATAAACGAAATGAGCAACCAGCGTAGCCGCTGGACCCGTGACCTTGTGTTATGCATAAATGTATAAGAGTATAAGATTATTGAAAGGAGCAATTTATGAGAAGATTTAATTATGTCGGGGGGGGGGCAAACTTTTAA
>UNSJ01000042.1 GCA_900548405.1 Candidatus Gastranaerophilales bacterium
CGGAATACCCGTTAAGCGCGAGTGAACAAGACAATCGCGCCGGGGCCAATTTGTAAAACAAATTGCGGGCAACGACGTTATGAATAAAAAAGATATTCTGGATATTTTAAAAAGCCCTGACAAAAGTCTTTTTAAAGAAGCTGATAAAGTTAGAGAAGAACATGTCGGAAACGGGGTTCATCTTCGCGGATTAATTGAATTTTCAAATATTTGTAAGATGAATTGTCTTTATTGCGGCCTTCAATCTTCAAACAAAAATGTTGAAAGATTCAGACTTGCAAAAGATGAAATTTTAAGCATTGCCAAATCAGGTGTTGAAGCGGGATATAAAACTATTGTTATGCAATCAGGTGAAGACAGTTATTTCAGCGCAAAAGTTCTTTGTGAAATAATTTCTGAAATAAAATCTCTAGATGTTGCTTTGACTTTGAGTTTGGGCGAGAGAACTTATGATGAGTACAAAGCCTTTAAAGATGCCGGTGCAGACAGATATTTAATAAGAATTGAAACTACTGATGAAAAATTGTATAAAAAAATGCATCCTTTTGCTGATTTTGAAAACAGAAAACGCTGTCTTAGGGATTTAAAAAAAATCGGATTTGAAACAGGCACAGGGTGTCTCGTTGGCTTGCCGGGACAAACTGTTGAATCTTTAGCTGATGACATTTTATTTTTCAAAGACTTAGATGCAGATATGATAGGAATAGGTCCGTTTATTTCACATCCTGATACTCCTTTAGCAAGCGAACCCAATGGAGATTTTAATTTGGCTTTGAAAGTTATGGCTTTAACTAGGCTTATCTTGCCCGATATAAATATTCCTGCAACAACGGCAATGGAAACTTTAAAGGAAAACGGCAGACTTCTGGCACTTCAAAGCGGTGCAAATGTTGTTATGCCAAATTTAACAGACGTTGAACATAAAAAACTCTATTCAATATATCCTAATAAAGCGAGTGCTGACCGCAATGAAGTTGAGGTTATGTTAAAACGTATTGGGCGTTATGTCGCAGATGATTTTGGATTTAGAAAGCATTAATATTAATCTGTGTAGTTTAAACAATGTGCTTGATGCGATTCGAACGCACGGCCTTTTCCTTCGGAGGGAAATGCTCTATCCAACTGAGCTACAAGCACAAGTACTTATCTATTTTACATAAATTCAGCCATTTTAGCAAGAACATATGCTTTTAAGCACTTGTATACTTCGTATGTAACTCTGCAATCCTCAAGTCCCCTGTGCATTCTGCCGCTTTTAATTTTATAATAATCAGCCAGAGTTTTCAGTTTATGATTTTCACAATCCAGTTTAAGCTTTCTGGCAATTTTAAGCGTATCAACAAAACTGTTTGAAAAAGCTTTGTTAAAATGTTTTATTGATTTGTCATAAATAAAATTAATATCAAAATTTATGTTGTGTCCCAAAACAATATCCTTACCAACAAATTCTAAAAATTCCGGCAAAACTTCTTCTATTGAAAGTTCGTTTTCAAGCATAGAATTTTTTATACCTGTAAGGTTTGATATAAATCTTCCAACAGGTCTTTGAGGTTTCACAAGTTTTGAAAAAGTTTTAACTATTATCCCCTCTCTAACCCTTATTGCTGAAAGTTCTATAATGTCATCAATGGTTGAATTAAGTCCGTTTGTTTCTATATCTATTACAGTATAATCATCAGGGAAAGTCATTAAGCTTTCTCCTTTAATTCGGCTGTTTAATCGGTTTGAAAATTTTTCATCGTAATTTAGCATTTAAAAAGTCCCCAAATGTATAACCACATATTAACATACATTTTGAGGACTTCAAATTTTTATTTTTTTTGCTTATTTTTTATTTAAAATATTCATTTGCATTAACAGGCTGGCGTTCTTTTTCTTCTGTTATTTCAAAATACGGTAAATCTGCTTTAATACCTAAAGATTGAGCAAACATTGAGCTTGGCCAGATTTCAACAGCGTTTTTCAAATCGAGCACAGCAGCGTTATAAAATCTTCTTGATGCTGCAATATGTTCTTCCACTTCAGAATAAGTTTCCATAGCTTGAACCATAGTATTATCCGATTTTAATTGCGGATAATTTTCAACCGAAACCATTAATTGACTCATTTTGGATTGAATATCTTTATCCAGCTGTATTTTTTGAGCAATGTTATCATTTCCTGACTTAAGCTTTAATGCTTCAGTTCTTAATTTTGTAATATCTTCAATTAAACTTCTTTCATGTTCCATAAACTTATTTGCAATAAACAAAACATTAGGAATTAAATCATATCGTTTCTTTAATTGAACATCAATACTTGCAAGAGCTTCTTTAACTTTGTTCTTTTTTTGAATAAGAGCTGCGTAAATTGAGTAAAACCACCAAGCTGCCAAAAGAACCAAACCTGATAAAATTGTAAGTGACATATTTATCTCCTTCTTAATTACCTGACAATATTATTGTAAAATCGCTTTCACCACAGTGATAATTTATAGGATCATAAACAAATTGCAGTCCACCGAAAGCTTCATTTTTCTTTTTCAACCAGTTGTAATAATCATTTGTCACTTTGCTTGAATGCGCTATGAATTGAGAGTGTGCTCTTGTGGCTTTGCCTGTACATTTTACCTCAATACCTGCTTCTTTAAGGTTTGCAGCCATAGCATCACCTTTAGCCGAATCTGAAGCTAAAACGCTTGCAGTCATTGGAGCAGCTTCATCAAAGTGTTCTCTGTCACGATAAATTACACGGTTTACAACTTCCTGTGTTTTATCCGGATCTAAAATCCAATAGCTTATATAACCTTTTTGGTTTGGTGCACCCGGAAGCATAGCAATCTCAATCTTATCCATATCAACATGTTTTGCCAAGGCAGCATATTGTGACATTTCATAGAAAGACATATCTGTTTTGACGTATTTTTTAGCAACAGAAATAATATCAGGAATTTTTGTTATGGTAGAAGGCTGTTTTAACTGTGTTAAAAGACTTCTCAATAACCATTGCTGTCTTTGAGTTCTTCCTATATCACCTAAGGCATCATGTCTGAATCTTAAATATTCAACAGCCTGCTGACCGTTTAAGTGATGATTGCCTTTAGTGAAATTAATATGCAGATTTCCTGAATAGTCATTATAATGCATTGGTTTTTCTATATAAATATCAAGTCCGTCCATAGCATCAACAATAGCTTTTACAGCATCATCGTGAACCATTATATATCTGTCGATGTGAACTCCGAGAGTATCCTCAACGGTTTTCTTTGTCATTTCAATACCGCCTATTGCATGAGCAGCATTAATCTTATTTACACCATTATCTTTTGGAAGATAAACCTTGCTGTCACGGGGAATAGATAATGCGTTTACTGATTTTGTTTTAGGATCAACATTAATTAAAATTATTGTATCAGTTCTTGTCCCTGACCATAAGTCATTAGGATTTCCGCTGGCATCAACACCAAGAAACAATATATTTTGACGTCTTAATCCAAACGGGAAAGCAAAGTCAGCGTGTTCTTTATTATCGTTGCTTCTGACAAGCTTTTGGAAAGTTTTTGTAATGGCAGAATTTTCGCCGAATTGTTTTTCAAAAAAGTTTTCATCTCCTGCAAACATAAATATTGCAAGCAGTAAACCTGCAAATACAATCATCATGCCTATAAGTATTTTGGCAAAAGAGGATTGTTCTTCTCTTGATTGTTTAGCGTGTTTAATAAATGAATTAGTTCTATCTTCTCTATTTCTTCTTTGAGTTTGATTTGTCATATTTTCTACCTTTTTTACATAACCTTAATTAAAAAAGTTGACACAAGAGTAAAGTATATTGCCAACCCTAAAACATCAATAGTTGTAGCAATAACGGGACCGGATGCTACTGCCGGATCTACTTTCATTGCCTTAAGGGCAAATGGTGTAAATGTACCGATAATTGTTGCCATTGTCATATTAATAGCCATTGCTAATCCGACAATAATACCTAATTCCATATTATGCTGCCAGCCCCAGGTTACAGCAGTTACAAGAATACCGAAAATTGAACCTATAAGAAGCCCGATAGAGGTTTCTCTTAAAATATGGTGCAAAGCAGAGCTTAATGTTACCTGTCCTGTTGATAAACCGCGAACCATAAGTGTAATGCTTTGTGTTCCGATATTACCTCCGAGTCCGGCTAAAAGGGGCATAAATATTGCAATTATTGGAAGTGCTTGAAGTGTATGGTCGAAATGATGTCCGACATTAACTGCAATAAATTCTCCCAAAAGTGTTATAAATAACCACGGAGTTCTTGCTCGAATTGCATTAAAGACATTTCCTGATAGGATTTCGTCTTCATCAACAACTTCAGTTGAAATACCTGATGATTGGTAAATTTCTTCTGTTGTTTCTTCTTCAAACAAGTCATGAACGTCATCCCATGTAATCATTCCTTTTAACCTGTTATATAAATCAACAACAGGTAAAGCATTGTACTGGTATTTCATAAACTCATCAATAATATAGTCGCTGTAATCATCGACATGAAGTCTGACAATATCAGAAATCATAATATCTTCAACACGTTTATTAATTGGTGAAGTTAAAAGTTTTCTTAAAGATACAACACCTAAAAGGTGATTTTGTTTATCAACTACATAAACATAATAAAGTTCCATGTTGTCCTGTTCAGCTTTAATCCTGATATGATTTAAGACATCCTGAACGCTCATTTCTGAATTAACAGTTAAGACGGCGGGGTTCATGATACCGCCTGCTGTATCTTCATTGTATGTTAGAAGTTCTCTTACTTCTTCAGAGAATTTGTGAGGAAGCTTATCTAAATATGTTTCGCTCTCATCTTCTTCCATGTCGCCCAAAACATCGGCAGCAGCATCATGAGGCAGCTGGGTAAGAATTTGTGAAGCCAAATTCTCATCAATATCGCTCAATAACTCAACTTGCATTTGAGGAGGCAGATATTCCATTAAATCGGCAGCTTTTTCTAAATCAAGAAGCTTAAAGCATTGAAGACGTTCTTCAGGTTTTAATTCCTGAAAAATATCAGCCAAATCCGCAACGTGATAACTGTTCAGTTCTTCTTTGAGCTGAATCAGTGTTTCATCATCCATTATTTCACGAAGTCTGTCGATTATATTTTGAACATTCATCATATCAATATTATATTACAAACATTAGATTTCATATAGTTTTTTTGTTGTATAATTATCTCATAACAATTTTTTGGAGAGAAATATGATAAAAGATTATTTTATAAATAGTATAGAAAATGCTTTGGAAAATGCAGTTAAAAATGGCAAGCTCGGCTCAATGACAGAGTATGAAAGAGGAACTTTGAAACCTGAACGCCCTAAAAATGCAGAATTTGGGGATTATGCGGTTAACGTATCTTCTCTTGCAAGATTTGCAAAAATTGCACCTCCTCAAATAGCAAATGCAATATTGGAATGTATAAATAAAGAAGACAATGAATATACGGTTGTCGGCGGTTTTATTAACTTTAAAGCAGGAAATAAACTTTTATCGGATTTAGTTACTGAAATTTTCAAAAATCCTAAAGAATTCGGAAAACCTGAAAATGTTGAAACTGAAAAGATTATTCTTGAATACATTTCAGCAAACCCCACAGGACCATTCCACATCGGTCACGGCAGATGGGCTGCTATGGGTTCTGTCCTTGCAAATCTTTTAAAATTCTACGGGCACGAAGTTTATCAGGAATTTTATATTAACGATGCAGGAAGCCAAATTCAAAAATTAGGTAATTCTTTAGCTATAAGAATTCGTCAGGAACTAGGTGAAGATGTTGATTTCCCGACTGATGAAGAGATGCGAAAAAATTATTATCCGGGCGATTATTTAATCCCTGTTGCAAAGAAATATCTTGAAACTCATAATGGACTTCCGAAAGATGTTAAAGAGCTTTCCGATTTTGCTAAAAAAGAAATGGAAGATTTGCAAAAGGCTTTGCTTGATAATTTCAGAGTTACATTTGATAACTTTTATTCCGAATTGACTTTGCACAACTCTGGAAAAGTTGAAGAATGTGTTAATAAGTTAAAAGCAAGCGGTAAAATTTACCAAAAAGACGGTGCTGACTGGTTTAAATCATCGGATTACGGTGATGATCAGGACAGAGTAATCAAGAAAGCTGACGGTTCAAACACTTACCTTACAGCAGACATTGCTTATCATATTGACAAACTTGAACGCGGTTTTGACAGAATGATAAATATTTGGGGTGCAGACCACCACGGTTACGTTGCTCGTGTAAAAGCTTCTATTGAAGCATTGGGGTATAATCCCGATAAGCTTGAAGTTCTTCTCGGACAGCTTGTAAACCTTGTTATAAACGGTAATGAAGTTCGTATGGGCAAACGTAAAAACATGGTTACTCTTGAAGATTTGATTGAAGAAGTCGGTGTAGATGCTACCCGTTTTTGGATGTCTATGAGAAACATTGACACTACACTTGATTTTGATATTGAGCTTGCAAAAACAAATTCTGATGAAAATCCTGTTTTCTACGTTCAGTACGCGCATGCAAGAGCTTGTTCAATTTTGAGAAATGCTATAAATGAAAAGGTTAACACGGAAACTGGTGAAAAATCCCCTGCGCCGATGACAGAAGATGAATTAAACGACTTAATCAACGGTTTTAAACCTGAAATGGTTCTTCCGACAATTGATACTGCAAGAAAGTTAATCTTAAAACTTGAAGAATATAAATCAGTAATTAAAAATTCTGCTGAAACAAGACAGGTTTATACAATCTGCAGATATGTTCAGGAACTTGCGGCGGAATTTCACTCATTCTACAATGCTAACCGTGTAATTTCTGATGATAAAGAAATGATGAAAGCAAGAATTGCGCTTGTATGGAGTGTAAAAACTGTTCTTCATAATGCATTGGAAGATATTTTAGCGGTTACAGCTCCTGAACGTATGTAAAACTATACTTGTATGTTTCCTATTGTGAGAAGTTGAATTATGTTTTCATAACTTTCTTCTAAAACAAGTTTTGAACGCATAACTTTGGCATTCTTAAAGCCTGCAAGATAATAAGGGTAGAATTTACGCATAAATTTTATTGCAGTATTTTCTCCGCGAAGCTTAATTTCTTCATTAAGATGCCATCTGAGCATTTCAATTTTTTCTTCAAGCGGCGGCGCTGGAAGTTGTTCTCCGGTTTGAAAATAATGTTCAATTCGTGCGATAAGTGTAGGATCGCCAAGTGCGCCTCTTCCGACAGCAACTCCGTCTGCGCCTGAATGCTCGATACATTTTATAGCATCATCAACAGTTAAAATATCTCCGTTAGCAAACACAGGGATATCCACATTTTCTTTTAGGACTTTAATTTTTGCCCAGTCAGCTTTTCCTGAATACATTTGAGAACGTGTGCGGCCGTGAATTGTAATAAATTCAGCTCCAGCTTCCTGCATAGCCTGCCCGTATTCAACATAATTCATTTCTTCTGCAGTGTAGCCGAGTCTGAACTTAACACTGACAGGTTTATTTGTTCCTTCTTTTACGGCTTTTACCAAATCCGCTGCAAGTGTAGGATTACGCATTAATGCAGCTCCGTCCTGCCCTCCTACAACTTTTTTTACAGGACATCCCATATTGATATCAACCATATCGGCAAATTGTGTAAGAAATTCTGCTGCCTGACGCATCATATGAGGTTTGTGCCCGCTAATCTGATATGATATCGGTGAATGATTGTCATCTCTTTTTAATATTTCTATCCCACTTCTCCCGTTCAAGGTTTGCGCGAGATACTCCGAGCTTATCATTTCTGTTGTCAAAAGACAGTTTTTAGAATATTTTCTGATTAAGCTTCTTAAAACGTAATCAGTTATTCCTGCCATTGGGGCAAGAGAAACACGGCTTTGTATAAGGTGCTGAACTCTATTTGTCATATGATTTAAGTTCACCTATCCTTGTTTGAGCATACTTTTTGTAATCATCATCTTCTGTATAATTAGCTACAAAAGATTTATAATAGCTTACCGCATTCTTATACTGTTCAAGCATATCGTAGTCAACACCGATTAAATAATTTATTATTGTTATTTCAGGATCTATGCTTGCAGCTTTTTTGTAATCCGCAATTGCTTCATTGTATTTCTTTTTAGTATCGTAAATCATACCTCTGTAATAAAGAGCATAGGCATATTTGCTGTCAGAGGCAAGAATGCTGTTTATAATTGATAAACTTTCATCATATTTTTCGGCATCAAAAAGCTCAATGGCTTTATTAAGCGCAATAGAATTGTTTTGGCTGTTTACAGTTTTTAAAAGTTCTTGAGCATCTTTATTTGTCTTATTTAATGCTATTGACTTTTGTGCAAATGCCTTAGCGCTTACCCAATCCTCTTTCTCTGCATACAATGCTGCAATATAGTATGCAATGTCTGAATCTGTTGGAGCGAAGCTTAATGCTTTCTTATAATATTCAATTGCTTTGTCTGTATCATCCAGATTTTGATATGCTGACGCAACTCCAAGCATTGTATCTTTTGTAGGAGGCTGTATCTTTAAGTATTCATTAATAGCGTTTTGGTAATCTTTGTTGTTGTAGTAATTTGCAGCAACTTCGAGTTTTTCGTCAACAGATTGACTGCTTATTGATTTTATTGCATCTGATATTTGGGCATTATTAGGAAATTTAGTATTTGCAAGGTTTAACGTATTTAAAGCTTTGTCGTAATCTTTCTTTTGCCCTTGTGCTATTGCAAGGTTAACATAAACTTCAGGATTAGAAGGTGTAAGTTTTATAACTTCATTATAAATAGTTATAGAATCATCAAGTTTATTTTGTTTATGTAAGTCAAGTGCGTATGTATAAAGAACATCGGCAGGGTTTTGAGAATTTTTCTTTACATATTCTACAAACTGTGCAGGTGTCATTGTTTCTCTGACCATGTCAAGCATTTCAGCCTGAGCAATTGTATTATCCGGCTCAATTGTGTTAACCTTTTTATAAAGAGCAAGTGCTCCTTTTTTATCACCCAGCGCCGCTAAAGATTGTGCCTTATAGAGGTTTGCCTGAGCGTTATCAGGATTTAGTATCAACACTGAATCATAAGCCGTAATTGCAGTTTTATAATCGCCTTTTTGCTGATAAAGAGTTCCGACATTAATTCTTGTATTGGTATTTGAAGGATCAAGATATTCTGCTTTAGAATAATATCTCAATGCTTCATCAAAATTACCTTGTTTTTGCATTATTGCCCCTAAATTGGCAGTAACTGCAGCGTCGTTAGGTGCTTCCTGGAGCTTTCTTTTATATATTCTTTCCAATGAATATAAAACATCCTTGTTATCAGTTGTTTTAGAAAGAATATAATTATATTCTTCAACAGCTGCATCTTCAGAACCTAATTTATCGAGCATTTTAGCATAAGATAATCTTAAAGGAATGTCAGTAGGTGCAACTGCTACTGCTTTGCGGTAATATTCAGCGGCTTTAGGATCATTGCCTAAAAGCTTCATTATATCGCCTGTTTGCTGGAACGAATCTTTAATAAGGTTTTTGTCACTGAGAGTTTGATTAAATTCGTATGCTGCAGCAGCAAAATTTCCCTCTGCTCTAAGCTGCTTTGCAATAGCATATCTGTGAGCTGCTGATGTATCAAAGTTTAAAGTATTAAGACACTGGTTAAGGTTAGATGTAACTTGAACAATTGCCTGTGAGGAATTTTTAACCTGATTTGCGTTAGGATAATATATCAGGTAAAAAAGTGCTGCCCTATAATCATCAGCCGCTTTCTGGTAGTTTTTGTCAGTGTTGGCATAATAAGTTCCTCTTGCAAGATAAGAGTTTATAAGTCCGATTCTTGCAGAGTTATCTAAATAGTTAATTCTTAAAGCACTTTTAAACTCTGTTATAGCACCGGAGTATTGATAATTAGAAAGATATTGCTGTCCAAGGTCATAATGCTCTTTAAATCCTGCAAAAGCCGGAGTAATAGTACTTGCGCCGAGTATTAACGCACAGGTAAAACACAAAATTTTATTCATATAGTAATCCCTCTTTACATCAACTTTAATAAAATCATTATTCCATGAACATCGACATTTTACTATATTTTATTACAAAAAAAGAGCTAACCTTAGTTAACTCTTTTAAAAAGCTTTAAAATTTTAATTTTACTCAAAATCCGTTTTCGAAACAAATGTCATCACATCATCAAACAAAATTTGAAGCGGTAGAGTCATATCAAACTGTAAATACTCACCATTGTTGAGGTCTACAAACACTTCTGTTGCTTTGTTTTCGGCAGCTGCTTCTTTCATCATAAAATACTCCTTTTTATTATTCTAATATGTTAAATTGTCATCTTCCGGTAATTTTTTTATCGGTAAATCAGTGGAAAAACTTTAATCTTGTTCTCATATAAAAAATCCCGAAAAAGCTTGCAGGATAGGATTTTATACGCCATAAAATTCGTTTTAACATTTTGTTACATAAATAAAACATCAGATTTTGTAAATTTAAAAATTTTGTGCTACCATGACACTTGTAATTACAATATAGGAGATACAACAATAGCTACCAACGATAATAGAAACAATAAAAACCAGCCGATAATGAATGAAAGAATTCGAGCTAAAGAAGTCAGATTAATTGATGATAAAGGTGAAAATCACGGAGTTGTACTAACTTCAAAAGCTTTGCAAATGGCATATGATGCCGATTTAGATTTAGTTTTAATTAATCCAAACCAAGAGCCTCCGGTAGCTAAAATCCTGGATTTCGGTAAATACAAATATGAATTGGAAAAACGTGCTAAAGAAGCTAAGAAAAAACAGCACACAGTTGATATTAAAGAAATCAAAATTCGTTATAAAATTGATACACACGATTATCAGGTCAGAATAAAAAGCATAGAGAAGTTTATAGCTCAAGGTAACAAAGTAAAAATTGTGGTCATGCTTCGCGGTCGTGAAATGCAGCATTCAAATCTTGCATTTGACCTTGCAAACAGATTTCTTGCAGATATCGAAAAAATGCCTGTAGTTGTAGAGAAAAAACCTCAGCTTGAAGGAAGAAACGTGACAATGTATTTGGGGCCTCAAACTCAATCATAAATAAATTATATTTTAATTAAAAAAAATCGCTTTCAATTTATGAAAGCGATTTTTATATTATTATTTAAAGTTAAAAAGGTCTGTCTGCGTTAGTTGTACCTTCTAAATGGCTGATTACTTCTTGATTGGCATAATTAGACGCCTGCTGTTTGAACTTTCCTATTTTCATATAAGATGCACTTTGTTTGTATTTATTAAAGTACGTCTTATAAGCATCGAGCCGAATTTCTTTTAAATCGGGTTCTTTCTCCATTGCTCGTTTTGCAACTAATCTGTGAAAATCTTCTACAACTGAGTAAGTCGGTGATTTAGTCTGTATTTCAAAATTAATATCGGAATTTTTTGAAGAAAACGGCATCATTTCAGTAAAAGTTTCGCTGTTAATTGAGCTTATTTTAGTTTTATGTTCGGCTTCAAGCGCAGCTTTCTTTGCAACTAAATCTTTTAATTGTATAAGATTAATCTGATATTTACGTGTAGGCATAGCACTTAATTCTTCAAATTGAATTTTATCAGGGGTTGTGGATAATATTCTGTTTCTGATTGTGTCATAGACCTTATTCCATGACTTTTGATGGATTTCGGCACTATATCCGAGCCCTTCTATATAAGCATTTTTTACAACGAAGTTGGAAAATTTGTTTTTACTTTCCTTCGGTTCAATAGCCCACAAAAATTCTTCATCCTTAATTAAAGGAAGAAATTGTTCATTAATTTTATTCATTTTTTCTGTAAAGACTTCTTCTGCGACTTTAAGCTTTTTTGCAGCATTTTCCCTAACCGCTTTTATAGCTTTTAGGTTAAGAATGTAATTATCAATTTTTTCAATTTCTTCAGGCAAAAGTTTTTTGCTCGTAAAATTAACACTATCATTAGGGCATGCTTTTAAAACCGTTATATTGTTATTAGAATTATTCGGCTTATCTGCCAGAACAGCAGTGTTCAGCGGTTGTGCCGTAATTTTAAAAATCTTCATTTATACTCCTTTTTTTTATATTAAAACTAAAAAAATATTTTTTTGCTACAAAAAAGTCCTTGACTTAATACTTTGAGCATATATAATAAAAAACGTGGCAATTGAATATTAATCCATTTATCCCAAAAAGTATTTTATTGCCCGGACTTTTAAAAAATTTAAATAGTATATGCCGCGTTAGCTCAGTTGGTAGAGCAAGGGACTGAAAATCCCTGTGTCCTTGGTTCGATTCCGAGACGCGGCACCACTAAAAATCACCGTTAATACGGTGATTTTTACATGTGAGCCTTGTCTCGGTGTATTTTTTTTGAGTGGTTTGGTTAGAGCAGATGGTGCGATTTTTTTGCAACGTTATTTAAAGCAAGTCATAGCCTGCTTTTTAGCACGTTGTTTGAATGGCGCAAATAGTATGATTTTTTTAGGCAAGACCGTTTTGAAATTAATCCAAATTTGTCGGTATTTTTTATTTTAAATTTAAAAAAAATAATTGATACAAAACAGACACAATGCTCATACCACTTAATTACAAATCTCCTGTTATAACAGATAAAGCAAGATTAACGGCTAATCATGTTAATTTTAGTTGTGATATTATTTCTTGACATAAAATAATTCAAAGATTGGTAGTAACAAATTTAATGTGCAAATTTTCTATATAACATAAACTTTATTGATTTTTTTTTGTGGGGGGGGGCAAATTATGACCTCAAAATTTTATTATTTCTTCTATGCGGAGGATTCAAACTTTATTGTTTCGTATTCTTCAAGAACAGGGATTTTCCCAATATATCCTCTTAATCTCATATCGACTTGCACACACTTATTTATTCCTTACCGATAATGATTATAGGGAGATAATTCAATCTGCTCAACATTACCTACAAGAATCATAGAAAGGAGTAATTATGAATGTAGTAGAACCAATAAGAAGTAAAACAGAATTAAGAAAAGTTGAGAAAATCTTAAAAAAAAGAGATTTTCGTTATTATGTATTTTTTGTTGTCGGAACAAATTGCGGACTTAGAATTTCGGATATTCTAAACTTGAACGTCGGAGATGTTAAAGATAAAACTCACATTAACATCAAGGAAAAGAAAACAAGTAAACACAAAAGATTCCCTATTAATGCAAAATTAAAACCGTTATTTGACAAACTTACATTAAACAGGAATCTTGATGAACCTTTATTTCTTTCAATATTTGGTAACAGAATGGAGAGAACTCAATGCTATCGAGTAATAAACGAGGCATGCAGGAAAATTGGTATAGAGTATGGAATTGGAACACATACTTTAAGAAAAACATTTGGTTACCATCATTATCAAAAATTTAAAGATATAGCCTTGCTGCAAAAAATTTTTAATCATTCATCACAAGATGTAACATTGAGATATATCGGGATAAATCAAGATATTATAGATGACAGTTATAATAATTTTATACTGTAAAGGCAATTAACACAACTAACTCAACATATTTACAAATATGTTGAGTGTATTTTTTGAAATCCTTGAAATAATTATAGCATGAAGAAAAATGAACTATAAAAAATTATATTTTTATGTTAAATTCTCTTAATATTGTCTTAAGCTATTTGCCTGAAACCTTTACAAATTCAATATCATAAAAGTCTCTCAACAGCTTTGTAATTCAGTTGAATTGATGATAAAGATTAAGTGTTCGGTGAAATGGCAGGGAACGAGAAAGAAATTTCAATACAAAAATTTAATCAAAATAAAAACTTAGATAAAATCATTTTAGTAAGCCCTTTTGGCTTAGGTGATACGATGAATTTGTGTGGCTATAGAAAAGCCATTGAAAAATATTATAACGCTCCTGCTCACTTTGTAATCAAACCAACACATGAAATAGTAATGAAAATATATGGAATTGAAGATTATTCATTCCAAGTATTTGATAAACCAGAATTAAAAGAATTTGCAAAGAAAAATGCAAAAGTAAAAGTTGGTGAATATTTTGTTGCTCACCCTAGTTTTTTAAATGATGACTATAAAATAATAAATGAATTTAAAGGTTTAAAAGTTTCCTTTATTGAAGTTTTTAGAAAAACTTTAGGATTGCCAGATGATACAGAGTTTGAATATCCTACAATAGAGCCTGTTATGTCAAAAGAATTAAAAAATAGGGTTGAAAAATTTTCACCTTTAGAAAAAATTGCTTTGTTTTCGCCTGAAGCTTTTTCTACAAATAAAATTGTTCCAGAAACATTAGAAGAAGAAGTAAAAAAAGATGAATTTATTAAAATTAATGGAAGATTTTTCAAAAACGTTTTCTTTAATAAAGAAGAATTAAAATCAAAAATTAAAACTGTTTATCCAGAAAGTTTTTCACTTATTCAAGGAGATTGCACTTTTTTCTATGGTGATGTAGATTATGACTGGAAAAAATTATACTATTCTCTAGTTGGAGACGATGACCAATTTAATCGCAAAAAATTCACTCTTGATATAAGAGAGCCTGAAGTTGAAATTATTTGGCTATCATTAACAACTTATGCTTGGGAAGATTATGACTCAATTTGTGGTGCATTTTATAATGGCATTATTAAATTAAATGAGGTGCTTGAATAATGGAATTATCATCACTTGCACACACTTGGATATTTGATGTTGATGGCACATTAGTTAAACATAATGGCTATAAAATTGATGGCTATGATACTTTGTTAGATGGTGTCAAAGAGTTTTTTGAAAACTTGCCAAAAGAAGATAAAGTTATTCTTTTAACTGCAAGAACTTTTGATCATTTAGATAATTTAAAAATATTTTTATCTGAAAACAATGAACTTTACGAATTTAATATGTCTGAAGTTACTAATGAAGAAGTTGTCAGTAAAATAATAAAACTATTTAAATAAGGTGTAAGATGAAAATTTTTCAAATAATAAAAAAAGACGGAAACATTAATGTTTTATTAGCAAAGAAGATTAGTATTTTTAAAAAAGAAAAATATAAATCTTCTACTTTTTATTCAATTTTGCTTATTCCAATATATAAAATTCGTCATTTAGTAAATGAAAAAAAAATTTTTTGCTTTGGAATTTTAATATATAAAAAAAATAAAAAACAGACTGAAAAAATTAATAAATTATTACAAAATACAAAATACATATACACAAGTTACCATACAGGTGAGATATATTATTTATGTAATTTAATAAAAAACAATTTTAGTAAATTTAAAGATGTGAAAATTGTCTCTTGTTTTGCTTATTTAAAACAAATACTTATATTGCTTGATTTTCCTGAGTCTTGGATAAAAAAGAATTTTATTTGCGTAAAAGATTTTATACCATCATGCATGTACCTTGCAAATGAAAATGGTAATATTGTAAATTTGATTGAAACTGATTATGAAAAAGGAATTCTATTTAATAAAAAACATATAAAGAAAAATATTTCACAAGCCATTGCAGATTTGTTAGAAGAGAAAGATTTTGAATTTACAAATATAAAAATTAACAATAATATTTCAAAACAAAAAACAGTTTTAATTTTTCCAGAGTCTATTTTTAATGGTAATTTAGACTTGCAGTTTTTAAAAATGCTTATTCAAAAATTACAAGCATTAAACTATAAGATTTTAATAAATTCTAAAAAGAATACTTATGAAAATTTATTAGATAAAAACGTTGAACGCATATTTTTGCCATTTAAAGATACCTACGAACTAGCGACAAATTGCGAAGCGATAATTGGCGTAAGAAGTGGTTTCTTTGATTGTGTGCAAACATGTGCAAAAGGGGAAACGAATTTACACATTATATACAATAATTATTGCCATCCATGTTATAACCATATGCGTAATTTTAAGGATTTTTGTTTGTCTACTTATGGGCTATCACATTCAATTTTTTCATCCAATATTTTTGAATATTTATGGTTGGAAAATAATGATCACTCTTATAACACAATTATGAATAAAATTTTAAAAAATATTAAAGGAGACGATAATGCATAATTTATTTATTAAAATTTTTCTTTGGTTTGTTCCATCAAAAAATATAAGAAGAAAAATCAGAACAAGGTATATTAAACAAGATAAATTTGAAATTTTAGAAGAAAAATTAAAAAGACATATTGATAAACGATTATATAATTATATCAATTGTTATCATGTGCCTGCAGACATTAAAAACAATAATATAAATATGAAATTAATTCAAAAAGCAAACAATATTTTGCTAAAAGAATTTAAAAGAATATGTGATAAATATAACATTGAATATTGGTTAGACTGGGGAACATTATTAGGAGCTGTGCGACATGGTGGATTTATCCCTTGGGATGATGATGTTGATGTATCAATGACAAGAGATAGTTTTGAAAAATTAAAGATTGCAATGGAAAATGAGCATGAATATATTTTAACTGAATGGTTGCATCTAGATTCTCCATTAGATCAATGTAGGGTAAAAAAATTTTGTTTCAATAATTCTGATATACACTCATATGTTGATATATTTATGTATGATTATTGCGACTGTACAGACAAAAAATGT
>UNSJ01000043.1 GCA_900548405.1 Candidatus Gastranaerophilales bacterium
GACATTAAATTATATGTTATTTTTTGATCTTTTAAAAATTGTTTCATAAATACACTTCCCCACTTATATTTTACTATAAAATCTAAAGCATGTACAGGCATGGGTTTTTTACGGTAATAACTGATTGTCAATTAAATTTTTTAAGAATTTTACTTAATTTCATTAAGATTACTTCATTAAGATTTAAGAACTTGAATTTTTTATTGTAATTTCAAGGGGCATGGTCAATTGTAAATTTTATTTTAATTTTCTTTACTTGTCAAACTTTTTACTTAGATTTACATTAGGAATATGAACAAAGGAAGAGTTCCTTATTGAGGAACGGCTGCCAGAGGAGTAAGGTTAGTTAGGACAAAGCAGAAAAAGAGGTGATGGCAAAACAGTCCGAGAATATTTGGAAGTTATCAAAAAAGGACGTATGTAACAGAGAGTGCAAAAGATTAGGGATATTTATATTTATTAAATTGTTAGTTTTGGGGATTTACAAAAGAATTATGAAGGAGATTTACGGGATAGTTGTAACGTAAATTGGGAAGCTTGCGCTTTTGCAAGCTTTTTTATATTATATAAGTATGGAAGAATTACAAACAAAAAAGGTTATTGGGTTAATGTCGGGAACATCATGCGATAGCATTGATGCAGGTTTGTGCGAGGTCAGACCTGATTTATCTGTTAAGCTTATTTCAGGTATTAACTATAAGTATCCAGAGCATATAAGAGCAAAAATATTTAATCTTTTTGCAGGAAATGCTTCAGTGCGTGATGTTTGCCAGATGAACTTTGCTTTAGGACAATGTTTTGCGGATGCTTGTAAAGTTTTAATCTCCGAGCATGGTAAACCTGATTTTATTGCAAGTCATGGTCAAACTATTTATCATAGTCCCCAAGATGAAAAACTTGATAAAGTATCTTTAAAAAGCACCCTGCAAATTGGAGAAAGCTCTGTAATAGCAGCACAGACAGGATGTATGACAATTTCTAATTTCAGAGAAGCTGATATTGCAGCAGGCGGGGAGGGCGCGCCTTTAGTTTGTTTTGCTGATGAAAAGTGGTTTAAACCGCTGAAGAAAAATGTTCTTGTGCAGAATATAGGTGGTATATCAAATGTTACTGTGGTTTCACAAGAATTTCCGACATTTGGTTTTGATACAGGGCTTGGTAATATAATGATTGATTACTGCACTAATAAATTTTTCTCGATACCTTATGATAAAGACGGTGAAATAGCTAATTCTGGAAAAGTGTCAGAAAGCTGGCTTGAATGCCTTATGCAGGATGATTATTATTTTAAAGTTCCTCCAAAAACTACCGGCAGGGAATACTTTTCTCCTTTATATATTGAGAATGCTTTGCGATTCGGACCTAAAAAGCCTGAAGACATTATTGCAACTGTAACCGCACTTACTGCAAAATCTATTACAAAAGCTTATGAAAGTTTTATTTATCCTGATATAGATATTAAGGAAGTTATCATTGGAGGCGGGGGAGCTTACAATCCTACTTTAATGAAATATTTAAGACATTATCTTCCTAAACATATTGATTTAAAAACTCATGAAGCATACGGTATTTCTAATAATTTTAAAGAAGTAATGGCGTTTGCTCTTTTGGGCTACTGCACTTTTTACAATATTCCGAATAATCTTCCTTCATGCACGGGAGCATCCCGTCGGGTGGTATTAGGTAAAGTGTCTAATTGATATTATATCTTCTTGTACTATTATAATTTTGTTAATAATTGTAAAATAATTGTCTTATTTACAACAATTATTTTTTTTACAGGTATTAATAAGAATAGTAAAATATAGGAGAATTAAAAAATGATTCAAAAAATTACATTTACCGCAAACCCTGTTATGAAAAAAGGAATTGATTTAATCGAAATGGCAGCAAAACAACCAAAAGCGTTGCCTGCACCATATAATCCTCACAATTATGTTGGAGCTTCATTAAATCAAGATACATTCCAAACTATTGCAACTAAATCAGTAGATTATACTATAGACAGATTATTCGGTAACAAAACAATAAAATCTATTAACGAAGGTAAAAATGCTGCAGAAAAGGCAGCTGCTAATAAAGCAACAAATAATAATCCGTTTGCGGATGTTTATAAAAATGGTTCAGGATATGTTCCTGCTAACACTTTTACTCCAGGTTACTAGGATTTAGAAAGATAAATTTTTATCGCATTTGAAATGTACCTGATTGTGTCGGAAGCTAAAACTCCGTAAGCAGTCAGGTCATTTTTTGCCAAGTCTCCGGCAAGCCCGTGTAGATAAACACCTAAAACAGAAGCATCATAAATGTTCATTTCCTGTGCAAGCAGCCCTGCTATCATTCCAGCCAAGACATCGCCGCTTCCGGCCTTTGATAGAGCGCTGTTGCCTGTAACATTGTGATATATATTTACACCGTCTGTTACAATTGTTTTATGTGATTTTAATACTGTTACACAGTTATATTTTTGCGTAATTGCTTTTGCAGCTGCTTCCATATCATTCAGAACTTCGTCAAGGCTGCAGGCTAAAAGCCTTGATGCTTCTTTGGGATGTGGGGTTAAAATTACTTTTTCGGGCAGTTTAATATTTTTTTTTGCAAGAATATTTAAGCCGTCAGCATCAATTACAACAGGAATATTATTAACAAGTGACAGGGTATCTTTAAATATTTTTTCTGCTTCTTCGGTTGTTGAAAGCCCGCACCCTATTAATAATACTGTTGATGTTTTTATTATATCGGATATCTTTTCCACAGGTGCAAGTACTATTTCAGGTGACAATGCGGCAGCAGCTTTTAATGCATTTTTATGGCTTGCAAGTTCCACATATCCTGCACCGATTTTTAATGCTGAAATTGATGACAGATATGCAGCACCTGTCATATACTCCGAACCCGAAACATTTAAAATTTTTCCGAACGTTCCTTTATTTGAATTTTCTTCACGTTTAGGAAGTTTTGGCAAATTATTATAATCCATTTTGTCTTATTACCTCGTAAGCAACAATTGCAACAGAGTTTGATAAATTAAGACTTCTTTGTCCCTCTTTCATAGGGATTGTTAAAGCATTTTTATCAGTAACATATTTTTCAGGAAGTCCTCTTGTTTCCGGACCAAAGACTATAAAATCACCGTCCTGAAACTTTACATCAGTATATAATCTGTTTGTTTTTGTTGTAAGGTAATAAAAATTAGCATCTTTATTTGCTTCAAACAATTCATCCATTGTATCAATTTTATGAAGGTCTACACTATCCCAATAGTCTAATCCTGCGCGTTTTGTGTATTTGCTTGTAAGTGAAAAACCGAGTTTTCCGACAAGATAAAGACTTGAGCCTGTGCAAGCACAAAGTCTTGCTATGTTACCGGTATTTTGTGGAATTTCGGGTTCATATAATACAATATTAAGCTTGCTCATTGTTGAATAACTTTCCGCTTTCTGCAACAACAGGTATTGCTCTTACAACACAGAAAATAATAGCAGCCCAAGCAAAAATCATTGTCACGGTGTGTAATACAGGTGTACCGTCCCATAATTCCATTCCAGGAGTATTAACAACGATTAAAAGCATAAAGGCAAGAACTTTAGCAACGGCATAGCTTATTCTCATAAATTTTGAAGCACAGATAAATTTGCCCCAAGAAGTTGATTGCATAGATTTTTCACCGAATGCTGTAAAACCTTTTGAAAGAGCTACACTTCTTATTCCGTCTGTTGTAAATGCTCTTGCAACACAAACAAGCGGGAAAATAATGTTTATCCAGCCCAAGACTGCAAATACAGTCCAATAAGAAATTTCAACAATTCTATCGCCTAAAATATCAAGCACAGAGCCCCATTCTGAAGACTGGTTTAATTTTCTTGCGACATATCCGTCTAAACCGTCAAGTGCAAATGCTATGATTGTTAAAACAAATGCTAATATATAAGCCCAGGTTGTTTTAACATACAAAAGCGCAATAGCAGCATAAGCTACAAAAACCCTTCCTATTGAAATGATATTTGCAAGATTATTTTTAATATTCATATTTCTTCCTTTTAATCCAGATGTCTCTTAATTTTTATTTTTTTGTTCTTGATAAAGCAAAATCAACTTCATCAAGTTTTTTAACTTTGTCGCCAAGCATAATCTTTTCTGCTTCTTCAAGAATTTGGGTTACCATAAAGCCGTTATCACCGTCAGAACGAGCTTTTTTACCTGATTCGCAGCAGCTGATAAAGTGCTGGCATTCAAGTTTAAGCGGTTCAATTTCAAGGTAATCCAGTTTAATATTTTGTGTATTATCTCTTGTAAAGTTATCAAAAATTACAAGTTTATTTTCAGCAACTGTATCATCCAGGATAGCAGTAGCTTTTGTGCCTCTTACAAGTAATTGAACGTGTTTTCTCGGTGTAATCCAGCTGTCTGAAATTTGTCCTATAACACCGTCTTCAAATTCAATACCGATATGAGTAATATCCATAATTTCATTTTGTTCTGATGAACAGCCGGTTGCTGAAATAACTCTTACCGGTTCTTTTCCTGTTACATAGCTAATCATAGATACATCATGAGGTGCCAAATCCCACATTACGCTTCTATCGTTTTTAAAGTAATTAACATTCAAACGGTCGCTTTGTGCATAAACGATTTTGCCGAGCGCACCTTCTTCAATAAGCATTTTTAAACGGTTTACGGCAGGATGATAAAGAAGTAAATGACCTACCATTAAAACAAGTCCTTTGTCATGTGCAAGCTGGGTTAAATCACTGGCTTCTGCGGCAACTGTTGAAATAGGTTTTTCAACATATACATTTTTACCTGCTTCAAGCATAGCTTTTACCATTTTGTAGTGTGTGTGACTAGGTGTTACAACACATACTCCGGTAATTTCTTTGTTGTTGATAATGTCATGAAAATCGCGTGTAACTTTAACACCCGGATATTGTTCGGTTACTTTTTTCAAGTTTTCTTCATCAATATCACAAACAGTATCAAGAACGTTTAAATTATAAAAATTTCGGACAATATTTCTGCCCCATACACCGCAGCCGATAACTGCTACTCTCTGTTGAATCATTTTAATTCCCTAACTTGTCTAATACTTATATATCTATTTATATCATACGCGGCAAAGATTTTTTTGCAAATATTTAAAGAAGTTTTACAAAATTATGCTTGCTGCTGTTTTTGAGCATCTACCCTTAGTTTATGCATTTGTTCACATCTGTCAAAGAAAAGTTCTCTGTCTTCGTCAGGAAAATATTTAGATAACTTTTCCAGTAAAGGTTGAGGAAATTCCGAAAATTTTGCCATTTTATTAAGCGCATCATCATTTAACGGGTAGAGTGTTCTAAAGTTTTTAAAATAAATTGCTTTGCTTTCTTCTTCTGAACGCTGAGGATTTTCTAAGGCTTTTACACCATACTTATATGTTACATAATTATTGTCAAAATAAACCGGAGTGTAACGTTTCATGATAATCCGCATTATAAAATCAAAATCAGACATTGTTTTGAATTTTTCATCAAAATATCCTTCTTTTTCAATCATAGATTTTTTAAAAAACATTGCCTGTCTTGCACATGGCATTACCTGAAATGCGTTGTGCATAGAAGGTGCAAATAAAAATACAAAACCTTCAGGGTGTCTGCAATATGCCGGAGCAAAAGTAAAATCAGCTTCATTTGCTTCCATTAAATTTACAATATCATAGATAGAAGTTATATCGTGAATGAAATCATCGCAGCTTAAAAAGGTTACATATTTACCCTTAGCTCTCATAACCCCTTTGTTATATGCATTAAATTTTCCTGTATCTCTTTCTGAAAAGAAATTAATATAACCTTTATTTTTATAATCCTTAAGCATTTCTACTGTACCGTCATTTGACATATTATCAATAATCAAATGCTCTATGTTCGGATAAGTCTGCATATCCAAAAGTGATATAAGCAGGTTGAAATCATCTGCAAGATTATTTTCTAACAGATTATGAGTTGGTGTTATTATAGTTACAAAAGGTTCCATTTTTCTTTTGCCCTTTCTGTAAATGAGTGTCACTTTTCTTTAATATACCATATTTCGCCTTAATTTACGAATTGTTACAAGATGTAAATTCTGTTGAAAAAATGCCACAAAAATGAATGATTATGAGTTTAAATGTAAGTAGTGGTTTAGTGTTATATTAAGAGAATAGGAGGTTATGATGAGTAGAACTTCTTCTGTTACTCCTGCCGAAGTTGGAGCCGGTTCGGCTATAATAGGTGCAGGTATAGGTTATACTCTTGCTCCGAGAAAATTCAATTTGGAACAACTGTTAACTCAAAAGCCTGATGTATTTGTGAAAACTCTGCCTGAAAAAGTCTTGAATGCAGGCACGGAAGCTCATAAAACAGCTTATGCGGCCATAGTTGATGCCAGAAAAGCGGTTACTGAAGCTTCTAAAAAGAATTTAGGCGAAGCCAAGCTTGCAGAACTTGTAAGAGCACCAAAGATGGAAAATGCTTACAAAGTTGTTAAGGGATTTATTCCTAAAGCAAGAGTACAAACCGCTATTGTTCTTGGTGTTATCGGCGGTTTGATAGGTGTGCTGGCAAAGATTATTTTTGGAGAAAAAGCTTAATAGCTTGTATAAATATCTCTTAGAATATATTCTTCAAGAGACTTTTTATCGGAAGTTTTAGATTTAGCATCATTTATCATTATATCAAAAGCGTATGTTTTTCCGCTTCTTGATGTAATGTATCCTGCGATTGCACTTACGTCCGCTAATGTACCTGTCTTGGCTCTTAAATTGTCTTTAAAATAGAGCATTCTTGATTTAAGTGTACCTTCTCCTGAGGTCGGTAGTGAGTTTACAAAGTATTCGCAGTCTGCTTGTTTTACTAAGAATTCACTCATAAAATCTGCTGTTATTATATTATTTTTAGAAACACCGCTTCCGTCAACAATTTTTATGTCTTCTGCGTTTAATCCTGTTTTTTCAAAATATGCATTTAACATCTTTAATGAATTTGCCAGAGAACCGGTATTTTTGACATATTGTCCGCCGGCAATCTTAAAGACGGTTTCTGCAACAAAGTTATTGCTGTTTTTAAGAATTTGTTCAATTGCGGGTTCAATAGGGTGAGTTACTTCAGATACCAAATAAACATTTGATGAAGGGGTTTTCTTCTGTGCAAATTTTCCGTAGTAATCAAGTTTTTCATCGCGTATAGCATCTTCAAGCCTTAATATAAAATATCTTTTCGGATGATTAATCGGAATTTGTTTTGTAATTTGTCCTTTAACAGTGCCTTCAACAGTTAATAAATCAGGTGATATGCTGTTGTTACGGCTTATATTAATATCATTTTCATCACCTGTTGTTACAAGGTTCATAAAAGTTGTCGGATAAAATTTAGCAGTATAAATATTTGCAGGTGCGCCTTTTGATGTTGGAGCAATAATTATTTTTAAAAGATTTCCGTCTAAATTGTATGAACTGAACTTGGGCATTAAAGGGTTTAAATCATCATCCCATTGCCAGCCTTCACCCCATTCTGTGCTGTCTAAAACAAAGTCATCAATGTATACAGCTTTAGGCGATATAATTTTTTTTGCTTTTGCGGCAGAAATTAATTCTTTAAGATTTGATGAACGCAAAAACGGATCTGCTCCGAGTTTTAATATCAGTTCATTGTTAGTATTTTTGTATAATTGAGTTTTGAATTCATAATCAGAGCCGAGAGTATCCAAAGAAGCTGCAAGAGTTATCATTTTTAATGTAGAGGCAGGCATGTTAGGTTGATTTTCATTTAGTTTATAAACTGTTTTTCCTGTTTTTACATCTTTAACTGAAACAGATACTGCGCCTTTATTTATTCCTGATGCCGAAATTGTTTTATCAATAGAAGCTCCGTAAGTATTTGTTTGAATTGTAAAAAGTGAAATAATCACAAATAAGACAGTTAGAATTTTTTTCATATAATTTCTACCTCATAGGTTTCTTTAATATCATTCATACAGGTGCATTTATCCCTAAATTCATACATTTCATTGAAATTAAGGCAAGCAGTCATAGCACCTTCTTTCTGGTCTTTAATCTCAGCCAGTGACTCGCCTTTGTAGTCAATTATTCTTGAATGTCCAATATTCCATTCATCATTTTCAATGTATCCTGATTGAGTTAATGCTACCATAAAAGTTTGATTTTCAACAGCACGGCATCTTGTCATACATTCCCAGGGGATAGGTTTCTTTAATCCCCAGGCAGCACAGTTGACCAGTAAATCTGCTCCTGCTTTTCTGTAAGCTCTGTAAATTTCAGGAAAACGTATGTCATAGCATACCGTAAGACCTGTTTTAATTCCTTCTATATTAACCATAACAGGATTTTTGCCATTAGTTATAAATTTGCCTTCGTCACAGCCGTAATAAGAAAAAAGATGATTTTTTGAGTATTTACATACAAGCTCGCCTTTTCTGTTAATTACAGGGCAGGTATTATAAAAAGTTTCATCATCTTCTTTTTCTATAAAACTTCCGCCGATAATCCAGCAGTTGTATTTTTTTGCTAAAGAAGACAGAAAATCTACGGTTTCACTGTTATTGATAAATTCGGCACTCTCTCTGAAATGTTTTGGCGACCAGCCTACTGTCCAAACTTCAGGCAGAATAATAATATCAGTTTCTGAATGAACATCTCTTGATATCAATTCCGACACTTTTTTAAAATTAGATTTTTTATCCCCAACCTTTGAACACATCTGAATGGCAGATATGTTTATTTCTTTTTCTTCCATAGCTGATTTTTGAGTGCCTCCTCGTATTTTGCCGGTGCTTCTTCTTCTAATTTTTCGAGTGAAGATTTAATTTGTTCTTTTATCTGAATTAATTCTTCGTCAGTTGCATCAGGCTTAACATATACAGGTTCGCCGTATAAATTTAATATATTACAAAAGCCTAAAGGCGTTTTCATTTTATCCCAAGACGGCAGGCTTACGAAAGTTTTTTGAGGTGAATACCAGTAAGACGGAACTATCGGCGCTCCTGACATTTGCGCAATTTTAATTGCTCCGTTTTTCACCTTATGCAAAGGACCGCTCGGACCGTCAACCATTATTGCAACATAATTACCTTCCTTCAGCTGTTCAATCATTTGAAAAGTTGAGGCAACGGCTCCTTTTTTATTTGATGAACCTCGTATTACTTTAAATCCCCATTTTTCGCAAGTTCTTGCTACAATCTCTCCGTCTATTGAGTTGCTGATAAGGATATTAACTTTATTTCTGTGTTTTATACCGTGAACCAAAAACTGGTTAGCATGCCACATTGCATAAATACAAGGGGTTAAGTCAGGGTTATTGAATTCTTCAATGTGAGTAAATATTTCCTGCGTTCTTAATATTCTGTATGCAATCCCTGCTACCGTGTCAATATTTTTTCCGTTGATTAGTCTTACCATGCCTTTTATTATACCATAAAGTTCGCTTAACTTAACGACTTGCGCAAATTCTTTTTTGCGGTATCATTTTAGTACAAGTATTACTTAATAAAGGATAAAATGATGAAAGTAACTTTAGAAAAAGAACAAGAAAATGTAGTAAAATTAGATATTACCATTCCTGCAAAAGATGCAGTTGATGCGTATAACAAAGCTGTTCAAAGAATATCTCAATATGTAAATATTGACGGCTTTAGAAAAGGCAAAGCTCCGCGTGCCGTTGTTGAAAGACATGTGGGAACAGAAAGAATTAAGCAGGAAGCTATTGAAAACTTGATGCCAAAGGCTATAAATCAGGCAGTTGTTGATAATAACCTTGATATTATTGCTCAGCCTTATATTACAAACTATAACTTTAATATGGGTGAAGACTTAACTGTTACTGCTAAAGCTGAATTAAGACCTGAAGTTACTTTAGGTGATTACAAAGGTTTAAACTTGACAGTTAAAGATACTCCTGTTGATGAATCTGCTATGCAAAAATCTATCGACAATCTTTTGAGCCAGCACAGTACTCAAGAAATCGTTACTGACAGACCGACTAAGGAAACTGATATTGCAGTAATTGATTTTGACGGTTATGCTAACGGTGAAAAAATTCAAGGGGGAGAAGCTAAAAATTATCCTCTGGATCTTGCTAATTCAAATTTCATTCCAGGTTTTGCAGAACAATTGGTTGGCAAAAATCTAAATGATGAATTTGAAATTAAAGTGACATTCCCTGAACAATATCACGATGAAAAGTTAAAAGGTCAGCCGGCAACTTTCAAAATTAAAATCAATGAAATTAAAGAGAAAAAATTGCCTGAATTGAACGATGAATTCGCTCAAAAAGTAGGTCCTTTCAAAACAGTTGATGATTTAAAAGCTGATATTCAAAAATATTTAGACACACAAAGAGAAAGAGCTAACAGGCAAAATTCTGAAAATGAAGTATTTAAAGCTGTAATTGATGCTGCTAAGGTTGAAATTCCTCAATCTATGGTTGACAGAGAAGTTGCTTCTTTAAAAGAAGAATACAAACAAAGACTTGCTGCTCAAGGTATAAGCTGGGATACTTTGGTTAAAGCTCAAGGTGAAGATGAATTAGTAAAAAATCTTAAAGATGATGCTTTAATCAGAATTAAAAATTCTTTAGTAATTGATAAAATCGCTAAAACTGAAAATATTAAGCTTGATCAAAAAGATCTTGAAAAGAAATTCGGAGAATTAAGCGCTGCTTATGGTATGAAGCCGCAGGATTTAATCAAACAATTAGGTCAAAATCCTGAAGTTTTGGCAAGCATTTCTCAACAAGCTATGAATGATAAAGTTAGAGATTTCTTAATGGAAAACAACAAAGTTGAAGTTAAGTAATTAAAATAATTAATATATGTGCCGTATTTACAACGGCACATTTTTGATTAATATTAGTAAAAGTCATATAATGTAATTAAAATTGTCGGAAAGGATTAAAACTTTCCTCAAAAAAACGATAATATTTGACGAGAACAGTCAGAAAGGGTAAAAAAATGAGTTTTGTACCGGTAGTAGTAGAACAATCAAGCAGAGGCGAACGTTCTTTTGATATTTTTTCAAGATTATTAAGAGAAAGAATTATCTTCTTAGGAACTCCTATTGATGATATGGTAGCTAACCTTGTTGTTGCTCAATTGTTGTTATTAGACAGTGAAAACCCAGAAAAAGATATCATGCTTTACATTAACAGCCCTGGTGGTTCTGTAACCGCAGGTTTTGCAATATATGATACAATGCAGCATATTAGAGCTGATGTTTCAACTATTTGTTTAGGTCAAGCGGCTTCTATGGGCGCGTTCTTGTTATCTTCAGGTGCTAAAGGTAAGAGATTGGCATTGCCTCACTCTCGTGTATTAATCCACCAACCTTTAGGCGGTGCTCAAGGTCAGGCTACTGATATTGAAATTCAGGCAGCTGAAATTATTAGAATTAAAAAATCATTGAACGAAATTTTGGCTTCTAACACAGGTCAATCAATTAAAAAGATTGAAAAAGATACTGACCGTGACTATATCATGACTCCGGCTGAAGCTCTTGAATACGGTATGATTGATAAAGTTGTATCACGTGATGCTTTAAAATAGTAATTATAAAGGATGTAAAAACATGGTTAAACATGATGACAGCAGATTAAAATGTTCATTTTGCGGAAAATCTCAAGATCAGGTTAAGAAATTAATCGCTGGTCCTGAAGTATATATCTGCGATGAATGCGTTGATTTGTGTAATCAGATATTAGACGAAGAATTTTTTGAAAGCAAAGACAAAGAAGGTGTTGATGGTGAAGCTTCTAATGAAGAAAAACCTATTCCAAAACCCCATGAAATAAAGTCTTATCTTGATGAGTACATTGTTGGTCAGGATGATGCTAAAAAAGTTTTGTCTGTTGCTGTTTATAACCACTATAAACGTTTAAAACATAACAAATCTGCTGATTTGAAGAATAATGTTGAAATCCAAAAATCAAATATTCTTCTTGTCGGACCTACCGGTTCGGGTAAAACTTTATTAGCGCAAACTCTTGCTAAAATGCTTGATGTACCTTTTGCGGTTGCTGATGCTACAACTCTTACAGAGGCAGGGTATGTAGGCGATGATGTAGAAAATATTCTTTTAAGACTTTATCAAAATGCTGAATTTGATTCTGCTAAAGCCGAAAGAGGTATTATTTACATTGATGAAATCGATAAGATTTCAAGAAAATCCGAAAATACATCTATCACACGTGATGTATCTGGTGAAGGCGTTCAACAGGCTTTATTGAAAATGATAGAAGGTACTGTTGCTCATGTTCCACCTCAAGGCGGAAGAAAACATCCTCATCAGGAATTTATTGAAATTGATACAAGCAATATATTATTCATTGTTGGCGGTGCGTTTGTAGGTTTGGAAAAAATTATTGAACGCAGAGCTGATGACGGAACTTCTGTCGGCTTTGGGGCAAAACCTGCATTAACTCAAGCGGAAAAAGATGCTGCTGCGGTTAGAATGCTTAAAAAATTGCAGCCTGAAGATTTGCTTAAATTCGGTTTAATCCCTGAATTTATCGGTCGTGTTCCTATCTATGCAGTTCTTGATGAATTGAATGAAAAGACACTTAAAATGATTTTAACAGAGCCTAAAAATGCTGTTGTTAAACAGTATAAATGTCTTTTGGAAATGGACGGCGTTGATTTGGAATTTGAACCTGAGGCTATTGACTTAATTGCTCAGGAAGCTATTAAGCGTAAGACAGGTGCAAGGGCATTACGTTCAATTGTTGAGGAAATTATGCTTGATGTAATGTATGATGTTCCGACAAAAGCTGACATGGATAAATTTACGGTTACTGCTGATATGGTTAGAAACCGCAAGAATGCAGAACTGATTAAGCTTCCTACAAAAAACGAAGCCAGTAAAGAAATTACAGCTTAACAAATATTATAAAATAAAAGCAAGCAAGATAGTGATGTCTTGCTTCTTTTTTTGCTTATATATTTTTTGCTTAATATATTTGTAAAATCCTTGTATTTATGAAAAAATATATATTATGGGTAATAGTAAAACTTTAATTTTGATTGACGGTCATGCGCTGGCATTTAGACAATACTTTGCTTTAGAGAGAACTAACATGAAAACATCCGAGGGAACTCCTACTTGGGCGGTTTACGGATTTTTCAAGGCTGTTTTTGATTTGCTTAAAAACGATAATTTAAAAGCTGATGCGATTGCAGTTGCTTTTGATGTGAGCCATAAAACTTTTAGAACAGAAATGTATGAGGATTATAAGTGTAATCGGGAAGCTATGCCTGACACTATGAGAACCCAAATGGAGCTGATATATGAAGGTTTAAAAGCTTTTAACATACCTGTTTATACTAAAGAGGGGTTTGAGGCTGACGATGTTATCGGAACTATTTCCCGTGAAGCTTGTGAATTGGGGCATAAAGTTTTAATTCTTACAGGCGATCAGGATGCATTTCAGCTTGTTGATAAAGAAGGCTGTGTAAAAGTCATTCTTCCTTCAAAGGGTGAACTTGTTGAGTATAATTGGGATAAAATTTATGAAAAACTTGGAGTTTATCCTAATCAGGTTATAGATTATAAGGGGTTGAGAGGTGACACATCAGACTGCATTCCGGGAGTTAAAGGAATTGGAGAAAAAACTGCTCAAAAGCTTTTGGAAAGATACGGTACTTTAGATGCTTGTTTGGCAGATTGTGAAAATATACCTGAAAAGTCAGTTAGAGAAAAGATTTGTTCAGGAAAAGAGCAGGCTAAATTAAGCCAATATCTTGCCACAATTATTAGAGATTTGGATATTGATTTTGATTTTGATAAAACTAAAGTTGAACTTCCTGATATTTCTGTTGTTACCGAATATCTTAAAAAAATGCAGTTTTACAGCTTTATCAAAAATATTAATGAAATAATGTATTCATTTGATAAAGTTGAGCACACTGCCCCGTTGATGGCTGAAGGAGTTGATAATAACGGAAGTATGCAGCTGGGATTTTTCTCGGAAGTTGTTAATGAGCAATTGAACCAAGATTCGTTTGAGTATGAAAAAAAATTAATTACTGACAGTTCTGATTTAAGTGAAATGATAAACGAATTGGAATCAAAATCTTTAATTGCTTTTAAAATTTATGCAGATGTAATTAATGCAGTTGATGCTTCAGTTATTGGGATTGCTTTTTCATATAATGATGATTTATCATCAGATGATTCTTCTATTTATGTATCTTCCAATAACTCTGTTACAAAAACATTCTACATACCTTTGGGACATACGAGTTTAGAAAATCAGTTAAGAAAAAATGATGTTTTCGAGGCTTTAAGAAATGTTTTTGAAAATGATAAGATTAAGAAAACAACTTATAATGCAAAAATTGATTATAATATTTTAAGATGCAATAATATCTGCTTAAACGGTATTATTTTTGATATTCTTCTGGCAAGTTATGTTAAAGATCCGCAGAGAAATCATGAGCTTGATATACAATCAATGGAGCATTTAAACCATGCAATATGTCCGTATGCACCGTTTGAAAAAGACAAGAGAAAGAAAATTCACTTTAAAGACACTCCCATAGAAAGTTCATTCGGATGTGCGGCAGATGAGATTTCTACCATACTTGAGCTTACAAAATTTTGGATAAAAGAGCTTGATGAAAAAGAGCTTAAGCTCACTTATGACATAGAAATCCCTTTATCTTTGGTGCTTTCTGATATGGAATATAATGGTGTTGCAATTGATGTTAATTATTTAGACAGATTAACTCTAAGTATGAATCATTCTTTAAAGAAAATTGAGACAAAGGTTTATGACATTGCAGAAACTGTTTTTAATTTAAATTCTCCAAGACAGGTTGGTGAAATTTTATTTGAAAAATTAGGATTAAAAGCTAAGAAAAAACGCGGTAAAGCTAATTATTCAACGAATGCAGCTGTGTTGGAAGAACTTGCGGAAGAATATGAAATAGCACGTTTAATTTTGGATTACAGAAAATATTCCAAATTAAAATCTACATACACAGAGGCCCTGCCTGCATTAGTTGATAAGCATGATGACAGAATTCATACCTCTTATAATCAAACTGTTACGGCAACAGGCAGATTGTCATCTTCAAACCCGAATTTACAAAATATTCCTATCCGAACAGAGGAAGGAAATAAGATACGTAACGCGTTTGTAGCACAAGACAGAGAAAACGGGCTTATACTGTCTGCTGACTATTCTCAAATAGAATTAAGACTTCTTGCTCATATTACTCAGGACAAAAACTTATCCGAGGCTTTTAACATCGGCATTGATGTGCACACACTTACTGCTTCTAAGGTTTTTGAAGTGGAAGTAAACAATGTTACAAAAGATATGCGCTACAAAGCTAAAGCTGTAAACTTTGGAATTATATACGGGCAAAGCAAATACGGTCTTGCTAAAGCTTTAGGAATTTCAAATGCCGAAGCTGAGTTATTTATTGATAAATACTTTGCTACATATCCGAGAGTAAAGGCTTATATGGAAGGTACTATCCGTGAGGTAGAAGAAAAAGGATATGTTGAAACAATTTTCGGACGTAAGCGTTATTTGGCATCAGAACTTGCAAGTTCTAACGGTATGATTAGAGAGTTTGCAAAACGTGCTGCCATAAACCAGCCAATGCAGGGAACTGCTGCTGATTTGATGAAAATTGCAATGATTGATTTTTCTAAAAAGTTGAAAGAAAATAATTTAAGTTCTAAAATGATTATGCAAGTGCATGATGAACTGGTTGTCGAGGTTTCAAAATCAGAACTTGAAACAGTTAAGCACTTAATTAAAGAAGCAATGGAACTAAATCAGCCTTTATCTGTTCCACTGGTTGTAGATGTTAATGTAGGAGAGTCATGGAAAGAATAGATTTAAAAAAACTGTTTATAATTTCGTTAATATCTGTTTTTGGTGCAGGAAGTTTATTATTACCGGCTTATGCTGATGATGTAATGACTATAAGCACTTTAGTTACTCCTCAAAATGTTGATTTTAATATCTGTACAAAAACATATAATATGCCTGCGGATAAATTGTTTTATCTTGCTATGGCAAGTGCAAACGCAAACAGATTTAAGATAGAAGAAATTCAGTCTAAAACAGGTTACATCCTTTTTACAGCTGTAAATAAGCAATATTTGGCAAGTATAGCAAAAGTTGATTCAACACATTCTATGTTAAAAATTACTCCTACAAATAATAATTACTTTTTTGCACCGGGTATTGTGTTGAACTTTTTCAAATATATTGATATAAATGCAACAGCTCCTGTTGTTACTGTACCTAAAGTATAGCAAAATTTTTTATTTACGCTTTTTATTGGTTAAATATACTTTTAACCTGTAAAAAGATGCATAAATAAGGAATTAAATATGATATTACCTGTAACTTATAATAACTTTAATAGACAAAATAATCAAAATATTGCTTTTAAAGGGGGAGGTATAAAGGCTTCAGGTTCATTAAGTTATTCGCTCAAGTCCTCAGTGCAAGATATTATTGGGGCTTATAAAGATAT
>UNSJ01000044.1 GCA_900548405.1 Candidatus Gastranaerophilales bacterium
TTCCCTCAATTGAAATCCACCCAGTATAAATGCGTGTAGATTTTCATTTGCAAAATCTATATCTTTTAATAACCTTTGTTCAATTTGTTTAATTTTAAATCCCATAAGGTTGTGTTTTTTTGCGGTAGAATTGCTCATTGTACAAATGTGAAACATTCTTATGGTGTTTTTATCAATAATTCCGCCGGCAATACAGTCTAAAATTGATGTTGTGAAAAGTTTTTTGCCTTTTTTTATACCGTCAGCAGTCCAAGGATAGCCAATGTAATGTTTTTTTGGATTAAATTTTTTAACTTTATTTTGAAATTCGGCTTCGCTAATTAATTTTATATTTGATTTAAAATTTGTGCTGTTAGATTGGATTTTCATTATATTCCCTTTAGCGTTTGAAAATAAAAAATACAGCAAGGATTATGAAAACAAATCCTATTAGATAATTCCATTTGAATTCTTCTCTCAGATACCATACAGAGAAGAATGCAAAAACAGTGAGTGTAATAACTTCCTGAATAGTTTTGAGCTGTACAGCATTATAACAGTTATATCCGATTCTGTTAGCAGGAACCTGAAAACAGTATTCAAAAAACGCAATTCCCCAGCTTGCAAGAATTACAATAAGCAGAGGCAGACTCCTGAACCTGAGATGGCCGTACCACGCAAAAGTCATAAAAATGTTTGATATTAATAGTAAAATTATTGGTGCAATGTGTCTTAGCATAGGATTATTTTAGCACAAATTAGTTATTGTGGTTTTAAAATCTAACTCCTTGTGTTAGAATTTAAGCATTGAGTAGCTATAGGAAGGAGAATTATAAATGGCACAGAGAATTGGTATTGACGTAGGCGGAACCAATGTTAAAATCGCGCTTGTAAGCGATAAAGGAAAAATTATTTATTCAAATTCTATCCCGACAAGAGCGGAGATGGGGTACGAATATACAATTAACAGTATGAAAGATGCAATCAGAGATTTGCTCAAAGAAACAAAAATGAAAGCATCAGATATTGAAGGTATTGGCTTTGGTTTTCCTGGACAGATTGACTGCAAAAAAGGCGTAGTAAGACTTGCTCCTAATATTCCGGGCTGGGTTAATGTCCCTATCGCAAGTATTATGGAAAAAGAATTTGGTATTCCTACCCGTGTTGATAATGATGTAAGAACAGCAGCTCTTGGCGAATTAAATTACGGTGCCGGCGTAGGATGTGAAAACCTTGTTTGTATTACAGTCGGAACAGGAATTGGTTCAGGACTTGTTATTAACGGCAAACTCGTAAGAGGTGCAGATAATGCAGCAGGTGAAATCGGACATATTAAATTGAATATGCAGGGCGGTCCTCTTTGCGGATGCGGCGACAGAGGCTGTCTTGAAGCTTATGCGTCAGGCCCTAGCATTGTTGCTATGGCAGAAGAATATATAAGAGGCGGAAAGTCAACCAAGTTCCGCGAAATGGCTAACGGAAACCCGATTACACCTTACATTGTGTGCGAAGCTGCAAAAGCAGGTGATCCTGTTGCGCAAAGAATTTTCAACATAATGGGCGAATACATCGGAATTGGAATGGCAAGCGTTGTTAACCTTTTAAATCCTGAAAGGATTATTGTTGGCGGCGGCGTTGCGGATGCAGGCGACTTGCTTTTAAATCCGTTAAAAGAAACTCTGCATAAACGCGCAATGAAAATCGCAGGTTCTGCTGTGGAAGTTGTTCCTGCTCAACTAGGCAATACAGCGGGCGTTATCGGCGCAAGCTTATTGATTGAATCATAAAATATGGCGATATACTTTTTTTACGGCGAAGAAGATTACAATATAGAACAGGAAATCGGGAAACTTAAAAAAGGGCTCGATAAGAATTTTCTTGAAATGGCTTTCAAGACTTATAACAACCCAAAATTTCCCGATTTAATTTCTATCCTGCGCTCACAGCCGATGATGTTCGGCAAAATGCTTATTGTAATCAACTGCCTTGATTATTTTTCAAAAACTTTCGAAGACAAAGAAATAAAAGAAATCGAAAAAGCAATCGAAGACAACAGCGAAAACCTTGATATAGCTTTCGTTGCACAAATTCCACGCGACAGCGGGAAGAAACTTGACAGCCGTAAAAAATTCTTCAAACTCCTTGCCAAACAAAATTCAAAAGAATGCGCAACAATTCCGACTTACAAAACAGCGGAGCTGGAAAGCTGGATTATTAAGCAGGGAAAATCAAAAGACATAAAGCTTGACAAAAACGCGCTTACTGCAATAATTTCACAGATAGGAAACAACCTTCGCCAAATCGACAAAGAACTTGATAAACTCAAGCTTTTCGCCTATCCGAAAGACTTGATTACAGCAGATATGGTTCGTGAGATTTGTATATCGAATGAGGACTTGTTTGCGTTTTCGGATTACCTGATGGAGGGCAAAAAAGATATTGCTCTGCTTGAGTACAGAAAACTTCTCGACACAAGGTATCCGCTCGAAATTCTTTCAACTCTGCAAACCATGCTTCGCCGTTGGATTATCCTGAAAGCCAGAAGCGCAAGTGCATCTTCTATGGAACTTGCAAGGATGACAGGAATGCATGAATATGTTGTTAAGCTTAATCTTCAAAAACTGAAAAGCACAAACCTGAAAGATTTGGTAAGACTGAAACAAAACCTGACAGATGCGGAATACAGGATTAAATCAGGTCAGGCTTTGGATGTTGAAAAAGAGGTGGAAAATGCCCTACTTAGAGGATAAATACCCATTCTTGATGAAATACTTTGAAAACGGTATTAATGCAGCAGACAAAAACATAGCTCACTGCATACTTTTTTACGGCTCTGATTTGCAGTCGCAATACGATTTGGCATTGGAAATTGCAAGAATGCTGAATTGCACAGGAACTCACACCTCAACCTGCCAGTGTTTGAATTGCAACTGGATAAGGGAAAACAAACACCCTGCTGTTTTGACTATTTCAAAAGTTGACAACAAACCTTCAGACGACACCTCAAAAACAGTAATTTCTATTGATCAGGCAAGAATGATTAAAAACGACCTGCTTGTAACCTCCGATTACCACAGGGTTTTAATCTTCTGCGATAAAGACAAAGACGGGAACATCTGCGGACTTAACGGGCAAAACTTTCAGGCTGATGCCGCAAACGCATTGCTGAAAACTTTTGAAGAACCGCCGTCAAACACAACTTTTGTGTTTCTGACAAAAGATAAATCAGATATGATTAATACGGTAGTTTCACGCGCACAATGTTTTTATGTTCCGTCAATGCTTGATGAAGAACGCGACTTTTCACTTGTTAAAGATACAATTGAGGGTTATCTCGAACTTGAGCGCGGTGAGGTTTTGGATTTGAATGACAAACTGCTCGCACTGACAAAAGAAAACGATGCTGAGGAAGTGTTTACTCAAATCCAAAATTACATGGAAATGCTTTTGAAATCAAACCTTGAAAACCCTTCGCTGAAAGTAAAACTTATTGAAGACATAAAATCAATTGAAGCAGCGAAAAAACAAACCCGCCTGAACATGAATATTCAAACCGTTGTCGAAAATCTTTGCTTCAAACTGATATTATAAATCGAAAAGTTCATGTAATTTTACGTTCAAACCTCTGCTGACTTTTGCAAGAGTTACTAAACCTGCATTAACCAAACCCTTTTCAATTCTAATCAAATTAGATTTTGATATCCTGGACTTTTCTGCTGCTTCCTTTAAAGATAAATTATTTTTTTCTCTTAAATATTTTATCCTATTTCCTAATTTGATTTTAAAATCTTTACTCATACTGCCTCCTATTTTTAAAATTATTATAATTTTTAAATAGGCTAAGGCTTTCTATTAATAGAACACAGGCTTTACATCTCGAAATCCAACAGCTCAGGAAGGTCTACACCCAGCGCTGATGCAATCTTTTCCAATGTTTTAAACTGATATTCGGTTTTCCCGTTCTCGATTTCATCAAGCCTTTCCAATGTGATTTCCAGTAACCGTGCAAACTCCTGCTTGCCATACCTTCTCTGTGCTCTATAATATCTAATACGCTGTCCTATTTTTTCATAACCGTTCATAATAAAATACCTCCTGCAACATAATGATATATATTTAATAAATTGCCCAACATTTACTATTAAAATATAATATTTATATGAAGAAGTTTGATTTTTTCAGACAGTTCAGAGATGCTGTCCTAATCTTGAATAAAAAACACGAAGTTGTTTACAGAAACCATACTTTTAAAAGGTGGTTTAAAGACTTTACAGATATTAAAAAACTATCTCATAATTCCAGCTTTGATATCTGCCCTCTAAACAGTGAAAACATTGAAGTGTATTCTCCAATATATCATTCAGTTATATCAAAAGAAAATTTTTTTGCAAGAATTTCATATCAATCAGAACTCAATAAAATATATTATTACGACCTGACTGCAGTAAAAAAAGGAAGCTATACTATTATATTTTTTACAGATGTCAGCGCACAAAATAAACTCGATGATATTAACAGACAAAATGAAAAACTTCAAGATAAATACAACAAACTTCTTGAAGAAAATGAGGACTTGCAAAAAATTAAACAAAAAGCTCAAAGTCAGGCTATCCGAATTGCACTCATAAACAAAGTTTCAAACAATATAAGAGAAAGCATTGATATCTCTCAAATTATTCACTCAGCTTTGAAAGAACTCTCAATAATGTTTGGGGCATACAAAGCCTATTATGCAAGCGCAGATAAAAATGTCTTTAAAATTCAAGAAGTCTACCCTGGCAAAAAATCAAAAAATATTAAAGAAATCAGCTTTGATGAAAAAACAACGGAAACTATTGTAAATAAAGAGATTTCAGTATCTAACTGCCTTATAGAATACGTTGATGCAAAACCTTTTAAACAGCCTGTTATGAGAATTATTGTTCCGGTTCACAACCTCCAAAACCTCACAGGCATCATAGTTTTGCTAAGTTATCAAAAACGTGAGCTAACAGAAGAAATCGAAATTCTTGAAGCAGTATCAACTCAATTGTCAAACGCGATTATACGTGCAGAACTTTATCAAAAAAATATTCAAACAGTTAAAGAACTGAAAAATACCTTGAAAGAACTGAAAGAAACACAAGTTCAGCTCATAAATTCTGAAAAAATGGCTTCTCTCGGTCAGCTTGTAGCAGGCGTTGCACACGAAATTAATACTCCGGTTGCCTCAATTAAATCAAATAACGGAATTACCGCAAAGCTGCTTGGCTCAATAGAAGACACCGAATTAAAAGAAATGATGACAGAACTTAATCAAATTGATAAAGAAGCTATTCAAAGAATAAGCAACATTGTTACATCCCTGAAAAAATTTGTTCGCTTAGATGAAGCCGATTTGCAAGAAGCCGATATAAATAAAGAGTTAGATTTGACTTTAGATTTAATAAGACATGAAACAAAAAACAGAATTGAAGTTATCAAAAAATACGGCAAAATCCCTATGGTTAAATGCTTTCCGAACATGTTAAATCAAGTCTTTACCAACATATTAATCAATGCCTGCCAATCAATTGAAGGCAGCGGCTCAATAACAATTACAACAGAATATAAGAAGAAAAAACTCATTGTTAAGATAAAAGATACGGGCAAAGGAATACCTCAAAACGAGCTCAGCAAGATATTTACAGCCGGATATACTACAAAAGGAGTAGGTGTCGGAACAGGACTGGGTTTAGCAATAAGTTCCAAAATAATAGAAAAGCACAAGGGTGAAATTATTGCAAACAGTGAGGTTGGCAAGGGCAGCGAGTTTATTATTACTATCTCTAGTGAGTAGTATATGTTAAGATATGTTACATATTTGATTAATATATCATTGAAAGACATTAATTATTAAAAAAACATTCAGCATAAAATCGAAAATAATACATATAACCCAAGCAACGGACTAAAAAATGTGTTATATTATTAGTATAAAGTGTTAGTTTTACCCTTAAACGAAATTTAACCCGTAACTGCACTTCTAAAAGGAATTAAAAACAAAGAGACTCTAAATCAGAAAAATCAAAAAGGAAAAAATTTGTTAAAGAAATTTAATATAAGTAGGTAAAAAAGGCAATATTTTATTCTCGATTTTTTTTATAAATAAGTAAGTAGTGTTAGTAGAATATAATATTGTGTGTCGGAGGAAAACAGATGACAATTAGTGTGAACAGCAAAAAAAAGCAAGTAAAAAAATCTTTTGATGAATTATTAATGGATTTAAGAACAAGTAATTCTGAAAAAGTTAGATATAATGCTGCGCGTGTTTTAGGCGAAATGGGCGATTCAAAAGCAGTTGAACCGCTTATTGAAGTTCTTAAACACGATAAAAACGGTTCTGTAAGATTATATGCAGCTCGTGCGCTTGGTGAACTCGGCGACTGCAAAGCAACAACTCACTTGATTGAATCTTTACGTGAAGACAGAAACGTAGATGTTAGAGTTCGTGCAGCTCGTGCACTTGGACGTTTAGGCGGTGCTATTGTTGTAGAACCTTTAGTAGAAGCTTTAAATGATGAAAACCCTCAAGTATGTATTACTGCTACTGATGCATTAATTGAAATCGGCGATGTTGCAACAGATGCTTTAATCGCTTCTCTTGACCATGAAAAAGTTAATGTAAGATGCGATGCTACAAGAGCTTTAGGCGAAATCGGAAACAAAAAAGCTGTTGATAAAGTTATTAACATGTTATATGACGAATGGGTTAACGTAAGAATTTATGCAGTAACTTCATTAGGTAAATTAAACGATACAAAAGCTGTTCCTGCATTGATTGATGTTATGAAAAACCGTTCAGAAAACGAACTTGTAAGAGCAGGTGCTGCTGCTGCATTAGGCGTGCTTCGCGACCAAAGAGCATTGCTTCCTTTAAGAGAATTAATTATGGAAGCTGAAGAACTTGGTGAATTAGAAGATACAGCATTGAAATCATTCAAAAAAATCATGGCAGCTAACTGGCAGTCAATACCTGGAGCTACTGCTCAAAAGAAACCTGCTGCGACTTTCTAGCGTGAGCGAGCCGAAGGCTGAGGTTTAAGCACAAGTAAACAAAAAGGATTTTAAAAACACCTCTTAGATTTAAGAGGTGTTTTTATATTGACAAATTACCCTCAATGATAAATAATAAATATAAAAGGAGGCTTTAGCCTCTGACGGAAATATTGAAAATTTTATGAAATATGTCAAACATGACATAAAAGGAGGCTGAATAATGATATATTCTAAAGCGTTAAGGGTGCCCCCCCCCCGACTAAGGTCGCTTTATTTGAGGGGTTAAATGGATTTACTCTTGCAGAAGTATTAATAACTCTCGGCATAATTGGTGTGGTTGCGGCAATGACCTTGCCGACATTGATTAATGATAAACAAAATAAAGAACTTGAAGCAGCATTTAAAAAATCATATTCTTTGCTTGCTCAAGTAACTCAAAGAGTAATCTTAGAAGATTATGGCGGTCAGATACCCGAAAATAAAACAAGTGCAGATTTAACACAGTTAATGGACAGTTATCAAAAATATTATATAAAATCTTCGACTTGCAAAAGAAATGAATCCGCTTGTTCTTCGGTTTTTCCTGTTTCAAGAGGAAACCAGTTAGAAGCTTTTTTAAGAGAAAATTATAAAACATTCAGTGGCAAAGGTACACCTGCTGTTATTTGTAATGACGGTATTATGGCAACAGTAGACGGAGGCTTTATATTTTTTGATATAGGAACAGCCGCAGAAAGCACATACGGTACTATATTCTTGGCAGTTGACACAAACGGCTGGCGCAAAAAGCCTAACAGATACGGTTATGACTTTTTTATGTTCCAAATATCATCGAATGGCAAACTTCTTCCAATGGGAGCAGAGGGAACTGTTTGGAAAGAAAATACATATTGCTCTAAAACATCAGAAAGCGCCGTTAACGGATACGGCTGTACTTCTAAGGCATTAAACGATCCAAATTATTTCAAAAATTTACCGAAGTAATTACTTACTGAGCTTGCGAGAAAAATTTTAATTTTTCCGCAAGCTCCAGGGTACGGTTTCAAACGAGGTTGTGTGCTATCCCGCACATAACCTCGTTTTCACACACCTCAGGTCGGATTTGAAAAACCTCAAAAATTTGTCAATTTTTGGGTTTTTCCGCATCCTCTACTGGAAATAATATTCAAGTTCTGTGGTTAAATCAAGTTTTTTTGCAGTATCTCTAAAAATTCTTGATTTTAACCCCATTTTTGCAAGCCTGTATTTTAAGCTCACGGCAAGTACACCAAGACCGTATTTGCATGAGCGCATAAAATTGATTGACGAAGCTTCTTTGAAATATTTTGTAGGGCAGGAAACTTCTCCTATTTTAAAATTATTGTAGAAAAGAAGCGCAATCATTTCATTATCAAAAATAAAATCATCATCACATTCTGCTAACGGAAGTTTTTCAAGAACTTCTCTTGTAAAACCTCTGAAGCCTGTATGATATTCGGTTAGATTTTCACCTGTAAAAAAGTTCTCAAATGCTGTTAAAAATTTATTTGCAACAAATTTATAAAACGGCATACCGCCTTTTAACGCATAATTTCCGAGCATACGCGAAGCCATAACAGCATCATACTGACCGAAAGCCATCATTGAAACAATAGCAGGAATAAGTTTCGGGGTATATTGATAATCAGGATGGAGCATAACAACTATGTCAGCTCCTGCCTTTAATGCTGCTTTATAGCAGGATTTTTGGTTGCCTCCGTAACCCTTGTTTTCTTTATGCACAATAGTTGTAATATTCAGCTGTTTAGAAACTATTTTTGTATTATCCTGCGAATTATCATCAACAAGGATAACTTCATCAACAAAATCTTTGTAGATTTCATCATAAGTTTGTTTAAGCGTTTTTTCTGCATTATAAGCAGGCATTATTATTACAACTTTTTTATTATTAATCATACTCTCTTAATTTAAACTTCTGACTATACTTAAAGCAAGAGGTGCATAAGCACCTCTTAAAAAATTATTCTTCAACTGCCTCAGCAGGCTCATCTTCAACACTTGCCTCGGTTCTGATAGAAGTTTTATCAGAGCCCAAGCTTTTGTCTTTGAACTTTTTAACCTGTCTGTCAAGTTTATCTGCAAGTAAATCAATACTTTCATACATAGAATCAGCTGCTTCTTCACAGCGAACCACACCGGTATTCATTTTACAGCTAACTTCTGCAACGTGTTTGCCGGAAGCAGACGGATTTTTGATAACTGATAGCACAACGTCAATTCCTTGAATTTGGTCGTAGTGATTAGCTACCTTACCGATTTTTTCTTTCACATAAGCCTTGATAGCATCAGTGATTTCAATGTTTCTTCCGTTTACGTAAATGTGCATGCGAACCTCCATATAACATACTGCTTGTATATTATAACACAGTTCATTAATTTTTTAAAGCCTTTTTTGCAATATACTTTGAAAACTGAACGATACAAAGCAATTTCAAATATGCTTAATCTTCTAAGATAAACTGTTGTAATTCAATATTAGGAGTTCCGATAACGCGAACCAATTCTAAAACAGAAGCCTTCATCTGACACTTTTGGGAAGAACCACTGAAGAAATCCCGGTAGAAACATCCTTCGCAATTACAACCTCTTTTATAGCATTCCAAAGCCGTTGGTGTCCATCTTCTGACTGCAACAGCTCTACCCATATCCCTACTTCTAAACAATTTATATAATCTCCACTCTTTTTTTATCTAATCCCAAGCACGGCAACTAAGGCAGATGCATCCGCCGAAATCCCCTATCAGAGGTACCTTTACCTCACCACTCGTCCTTAATAACATTATAAAAAATAAGGGAATTATTTCAAGGGCGTGACATGCGATTATGAACATTTGTAACAAAGCCCTTAATCAGTGCAATACAGCCGTTTTTCAAAAGTCAATCATGCTAAAAATTAAGCTATAACATGGTTTACAGATTTTAAACCATGCAATCATGCTCATGGCATGGTTTTTCATGATTTCAAAGAGTATTAAGAAATGTAAAAGATTATAAAAAACTGCCCTTAAAGGCATGCCTTAATACCTAGAATTATCAATATCATGCCGCCTGTCACCTCTAAAGCTTTTGACGGGAATTTTTTAAAACAATTACCTGACCAAAAGCCTGCCAATGACATAATAAATGACATAAAACCTATCAAAAGAGCTGACAAAACAATATTTGTGCCGGAAAATTTAATGCTTACTCCGGCTGCAAGGGCATCTATGCTGGTTGCAATGCCCATGCCGATAAGACATTTCAATCCTATGCAGCAAACTGTTTCTTTTTCCTCCTGGAAAGCCTCGTAAATAAATTTAGCACCTAGAGACAAAAATATTATGCATACAATCCATTTGCTGAAAGGTTCTACAAAGCCGCTTATGCTGCCTGCTCCTACATAGCCCAAACAAGGCATAAGTCCCTGAAACAGCCCCATAGTTAGTGCCAGTGCAATAGAATTTTTTAAACGGTTAGAATTAAATATTAAGCCTTGCGAAAAAGACACTACAAGACAATCAATCCCTAAAGCTGCGGCAAGAAATATTATTTCAATTAAGCTCAACTTCTACCTCAAATAATCTGTTCCAAGGGAAACTATAACTTATATTAGAATTATAGTCCAATTTTTCAAATACTGTATTCTCAAAATGTTTCATTTTGTGGGTTAAATATTTTACCTCAGGTTTCTCAAGCTCTTGTCTGACGTTTGCCTGATAAGCCCAATCATCCAGAAAACGAACAGCTTGCAATCTTTTAAATGCATTTTCATTATATTTCTTAGCAAAATATTTTACTTTTGCAGCACAAATCAGGCTTCCAAGAGAGTTTGCAGACGTGTTCCACGCAGAATAACCGTAGAATTTTTCATCAAATCCCTTTTCAAAAAGTTTTTTTACAAAAGCATTGTCAGCCCCATTTGCAAATCTAACATCAGCAATCATATAAGGCTTTTGAGGAACTTCCCACATGCCTGAATAAGGGGAGGTAGGAACTTTCATAACGAGTTCTCCCTGCTGCTTTTCAAAGTTATTCACGTAAAGCAAAATATCGGCTTCATCAGGCTGACAGACCTCGCATCCTGCAAGTTCAAGCTGACCTTTAACGGAATTTTCAATTGAAACATCCTCGTAATTTGAAATAAGTTGTTTATAATCAGGTTCAAGAAAAACAGGCGCAACTTTTAATTGACCTTCAACAGCGCGAGCCAAAAGCGTCAGAGGAATTTCATCAGCCCCCGTCTTTACAAATCCGCCCAATTTTTCAAGTTCTTTTGCCTCTTGAACATTAAAACCGTATTCGGCACAGTCATCTTTTGAAAATACCAGTGTGTTAAATACATCATTCCACTGCAAATAAGTTTTGTTTATTTCAAAATTTCTTTTTCTGGTTGTGAGATAATCCTCAAGAATATCAGACGGAACTTCATTTTTGCACATTGTGCCAAATTTATCCATACAGTATGAATAATTAAATATTTTTTTGCCCCATTTATTCCAATATTCTTTTTCTTCTTCATTAACGTTGTTGTTGGAAATTCTCATAATACTTGAAAATGCATAAACTTGAGCTTTCTTTTCACGAAGAATTTCTTTTAATCTTTCAACACGTTCCTTTATTTTATCAAGACTATCTGGGCATCTGCGGGATGAAATCAAACCGCCATAGGCAACAGTATCAAGCGGTAAGATAATTGCATCGACCTCAGGCAGCGCTTTTAACCATTCAAAAAGCTTTTCGACTTTTGCATACTTTGTTAAATCGCCAAGCCACTCTCTTTCAGGCATAAAAAAATTTATATTGCCGTCAACAGCAGCAATTTGTTCGGGCAAGGTATAGCAGACAGGTCTATTATCAATAGGAATAAAAGCTATGTTCATAAGTAAATTATATGTTAAGATTTAAAATAAGCAAAAAGGTAACAAATTATGAAAATTGATAAATCCCCTGAAACTATTCATAAAATGTTCAATTCAGTTGCACAAAGATATGACTCTCTAAACAATCTCATGTCTTTTGGCACACATAATTACGTTAAGTATATGAGCATTAAAAATCTTGACATAAAACCGCACGATAGTGTTTTAGACTTGTGCTGCGGAACAGGTGATTTGGCTCGTATAGTCAAAAAAATACAACCGGAAGCACATGTAACCGGAATTGACTTTTCGGAAAAAATGCTTGAGATTGCAGTAAGCAAAAATCCAAATATACCTGCACGCCAGGTAAAATATATACAAGGCGATGTTACTGACCTGCCTTATGATAATAATTCATTTGACTTCGTAACTATGGGATTTGGCTTGAGAAATATTTCAAATGCAGAAAAGGCAGTAGAAGAAGCATACAGAGTTTTAAGACCTCAGGGTTGTTTTCTGCATCTGGATTTCGGCAAAAAGAACATTGTAAGTAAAATCTATGATAAAACCACGCCGCTTTTAATCAGGCTTGCATCAGGAAATTCTATTTCTTATTCTTACCTGATTAATTCAAAAAAGATTTTTCCGCTTCCTGAAGAACTCATAAAAGATTTTGAAAGCAAAGGGTTCAAACTTAAAAAAAGAGAAGATTACCTTTTAGGGGTAATCTCCGCTCAAATTATGACAAAATAAGTTTTTAATACACTCTGTAAGTGCTTCCGCCCTTTATACAGTCAAGAATTGCAATAAATGAAATCTGTAAAATATAATCAATAGCATCCTGCGTTTCATAAGCAATATGCGGTGTAATTATCACTTGAGGAAGTTTTACAAGTTCTTTAACAATTTTTGCCTCCTCTACACAATCAAAACTAACATTCATTTTCTTGGCAAATTGCGAACATTTAAAACTTGCATACTCACAAGTAACTACATCCAGTGCAGCACCTTTAATTGCCCCTTTGGATATAGCATTATATAATTCTAAAGTGTTTACAAGTTCTCCACGCGATGTGTTTATTAGATAAGAGGTATTTTTCATAATGCTAAACTGCTCTGATGAAAACATATTAAGATTGTCACCCGTGTAAGGCAAATGTAATGTAATTATATCAGACTCCCTAAGCAAAGTATTAAAATCTACATATTTTACGTCAGTTGTATTTATTAACTCCTGCTTTTCATTTATGTCATAAGCAAGAATACGCATATTAAAAGCCTGTGCGAGCTTGCAAACACCAACACCAATAGCACCTGTTCCGACAACACCCAGTGTAAGTTTTGATAAATCACGTCCTACGAAATCTTCACAGTTGAATTTTTTATCCATAACATTTCTGGCAGCCGGAATTATATGTCTTACAAGCGCAATCATCAACCCTATTGTATACTGTGCTACCGAACGAGAACCATAACCTTCCACATTAACCACAGCAATATTTTTGGACTGAACAGATAATTTATTAATATGGTCTACTCCGGTTGATCTTGTTGAAATAATTCTTAAATTTTTGAAAGAATTAATAACCTCATCATTAAGCTCGGAATTTATAAACACACTAATGACGGTAGCGTTATCAAGGTCTTCCTGCGGAAGCTGTTTTACGGTTTCCTCATTCAGACTTTCACTGTAAAAAGTTATATCAAAATTTTCCAAATCACGGCTTCTGAAAAAATCCTGTTCGCTGTCACGAAAATCAAATACTAGCATTTTAATTGACATTAAAGCTTTCCTCCTGAAGTAATTATTAAATAAATAATCAGTTAATCTATTACACAAAAGTACATACCATAAGCACAATAAATTAATCTTAAGTTGAATGAAAACAGGCATAAAAAGGTTTATCTTGTGATTGTGAAAGGAGTTAAACATGAAACACGATTTGATAATTCGTGAACCTGAAATGTATTTCGACAGTATTCATAATGAATTGAATAACTTTTTACGCGATACATTTCTTGTCCACTCTATGGCAAATCCGCTTAATATAAAAAAAATATCAACCTGGCGTCCGGCCATAGAAGTTAAACAAAATGATGAAAACTATAAAGTCAAAGTCCAGCTTCCGGGTGTTAAAAAAGATGACATTGAAGTAGAAATGGACAATGAGTTTATGACAATAACCGCTGAAATTCAAGAAGAAGCGGAAGAAAAAGAAGAAAAAGCCAAAAACGAACGTTACCACACAAGTGAATTTCGTTACGGAAAATACCAAAGGACAATCTCCTTTGACCAGCCTGTAAAGACTGACGAAAGCACAGCCGAATATAAAAACGGCGTTTTAACAATAACAGTTCCTAAGGTAGAAATAGAAAACAAAGAACCTAAGAAACTTGAAATAAAAGAAACATAATTCATTGAAAATATAATAACAAGTTTCATATCTCAAAGCCGGATTATCCGAGATATTTTCGGGCGCAGGGTGCTTCTTATGCAGCTGTATTTGGTTTCTGAATGATTTTCAGTCACTTGAAAGGCGCGATTGTTAGCACGTATTCGGTGCAGAGCGGAAAGCTTATCGTCTCCGCGGGTTTCAGTGAGAAACGTAATATGCGGGTTATACCTATAAGCAAATCCTATAATGTAAACTCTGCGTATTTCCTGCGGAATTAGCGGCGGGATATGGACGGTTACCTGATGGGTGAAACCTTTTTGAATCAATCCTGTACGATAATGGATAAGTAAAGAAGGCTGAGCGCAATCGCCGCATATCTCAAGTGATGGTAATCGATAAACAAGACACGGGGTGTATAGATAGTGGCATCCCGTGTCTTTTATTTTTTATCTGCATTTATGCTTTCCATCCCAGCTTAAATCTTTACAGCGCAAGTAATCCGTATTTTCGTTATACATTACCCAGGCAGTGCAGCTTTCGCCGTAATCCCCGTTATATGTTGCTGTGTTAGTTGTATAACAAACTTTTTCAAATGACCATTTTGTATCTTCCTTAGTTCCTTTTGGAATTAAACCGTATTTTGTAACATGAAATCTAAACCAATCTTTTCCCCACGCATTTCTGCCCTTAGCAGGTCCGTCAATATCAACGGTCAAATCCGCACATATATTTTTCAATTGCGGTGTTGTACCTGAAACAGAAGAACAAGAACCCGAACGCTGAATAAAATTAAAGCTCATTCCGTTTGCAAGTATGCCCGAATAAAAACTGCCTTTATTTACAGTCGGCAGACAGGAAGAATCACCTGGCTGACAAATTTTTGCGACCTGCAGATGTTTTACAAATGTATCAAAAAGAATTTTGCTGGATGCTGCGTTCTCCTCATTTTCATAATGGGTATTACCTTCATCATCTTTGCTTGCAACAATATCAGAAAATCCCCAATCTTGCGGTTGAACACCGTCTTTTACCGCCATTGTAAAAGCTTGCGAGAATATCGAGTATGCTGCTTTTAAAGATGTAACCGTCTGTTTTTCTCTATGGTGCTGAATAAGCGACGGCATAGTCAGTGCTGCAACCACACCGATAATGCCTAAGGTTATTAAAACCTCAGCCAAAGTAAATGCAGGAGCAGTTAGAGTGCCCCCCCCCCGCAAGCGGTGCTACGCACGTTGCCATTTGAGCTTGACACGTCAAATTGGAGCCCTATCCATGTTTCTCCAACTAACGAAGCAGCTTTTTTACTTAATCTTTTCATATATTGCTCCTTTCATTTATTTATAATATTTATGCATAACCCAATGTCGCGGGTCCAGCGGCTACGCTGGT
>UNSJ01000045.1 GCA_900548405.1 Candidatus Gastranaerophilales bacterium
AGAAAGGAGCAATTTATGAGAAAGTTTAGTAAAGAAGCTGTTACGTCAATTGGAAAAGTTTTGACAAAGCTCCAATGTGACGGGTCAAGCTCAAATGGCTACGTGCGTAGCACTGCTTGCGGGGGGGGGGCAGATTTTTAAGCTCCTGTAAACCGTTTTCACAGGGTTGTAAAAATTTGAAAAAATGTTATAATGGTGATATGTTACATCATAATTATAATGGAGTTTGTATGAAAAGAAAATCTGCTTTTACCCTTGCGGAAGTTTTGGTTACACTAGGTATTATCGGTGTTGTATCTGCAATGACAGTTCCGTCTCTGATGCAGAATTATCAAAGACAGTCTTATGTAACACAGTTGCATAAGGTATATAATGAACTTTCTCAGGCTCTTGTTCGTTATCAAAACGACAAAAATGCACTTAATCTGACAGAAGCAGGATTGACAAGCGAAACAGCTGCACAAAATTTTTTGAAAGATTATTTTAAGGTTGTTTCTGAATGTGCTTCATTTACAACGCCTTGTTTTGCATCAACTTACAAGACAATGTCAGGAACTACACTAACTGATGCTTATTTTCAGTTTAATCATAAAACTTATACTATTGCAAGCGGCAGTTCATTCAGACCTTTATACAGTAAGTCTGGTGATAAGATTTTAAATATTATGGTTGACATTAACGGCCAAAAGGGACCAAACATTCTTGGCAGAGATTTATTTATGTTAAATGTGTATAACAACGGTATTATTGATACATGGAGCGCAGATGTTGTAAGCGCACCTTTAACAAAAGAACAGCGTGAAGCTGGAACTACTATTTATAAACCTTTCGGACAAATTTTGAATGACAATTGGGAAATGAATTACTAGTATTAAATACAGATTTTTTTGTATTCACAAAATTCGCAAGCTTTGAAATGCTCTGTTTCTTCAGGAAGCATGGCATTTTCTATTTGGGTGCATATTTCTGTTATAGCCTTTTGGTATTCCTCTTGTTTATTTTCATCAAAGTTTATTATGTAATTTTGGTTATTTTTCAGGTCTATATATACAAATTTTAAATTGCTGCCGTAGATTTTGCTTGCACTTAATAAATAAACCATGGTTTGAAAATCGTATTCGGGATTTTTCGGTATTGTGCCTGTTTTGTAATCCAGGATGTAATAAAATTTTTCATCCTTCATCAATGCATCAAGACGTCCGCCTATCCAGTAATTTCCGGTCTTGCATGAAATATTATATTCTGAATTAACGTAACTTTTACTGAAATATTCGTTGTTTTTTAAGTTTGTCCAGATTTGTTTTTCTTCGCTTGTGAGGGCTTTTTCTAATTTGTCTATGTTGTCGCCGCGAAGGTAATAGTTTGCAAGTGCGTGAATTTTTTTACCTTTTTCAAAAGTCGAAGCTTTTTGAGGTATTGAAATCTTTTTTATATATTTAAAATTATATTTAATCGGACAGCTTTTGAAAGTTTTTAGCATGTTTGGTGAAAAATTATTCATACACTGCCTCCTTTGTATCAAGTATTTCTGTAAATATCAGACTTGGTTCCTGTTCAACTATTTTTTCAAACGACTTAGTTTTGCGGCTTGCGGTGAAATACAGATGCCTTTTAGCACGCGTAATTGCAACGTAAAGCAGGCGAAGATTTTCTGAAATCAATTCCTGTTTAAGTTCGAACTCTGATTTAGGCTTGTAGTTTGGATTTAGCTGCTTAACATTTTCCATAAAATCTGATGATTTAAGTTTTATTTGGTTCAAATCCAGTGTAAGGCTTTTTTCTGTCATTTCAGGAATAAACACATAATCAAATTCATCCCCTTTAGATTTGTGCAGTGTCATAACCTGAACTTTTCCTGCCAAAAATTCTCGGTCGCTTTCATCTTCTTCCGAGAAAAACTTAAATCCGCTAAGTGACGGTTTTTTAGCAAGTTCAGCAAGTCTTTCCATAAGAGTTGAGAAGTTTTTATTATTAAGGCTTAATCGTTTTATCAGGGTTGAAATCAGATATACGTTGGATTTTTCAATTTCTGACGTGTAATAATGCTGACCGATTTTTATTGCAATTTCTTCGGGTGAAAGATGCGGGAACGAAAGCCAATAAGTTAAATCCCAGTAAAATTGTGCAAGATGTATGTTTTCAATGTTGTCGCAATCTATTTGGACAAAAGGGTTTTCATATTTTCTTATCTCAAGTCCGAGCCTTTGCTTATAAAACCCTAATTCTGCGAGAATTTCGTAATTATCTGCGATTACGTTGTTGTCAAACGGATGTAAAATCATTTGCATCACAGCAAAAATTGTTCTGAAAATTGATTTTTGTTCAAGGCTTTCGCTTCTTGTAATACTTTTAAGCCCGCTGTCGTTAATAAAGCTCATCCATTGGGCAACCTGATAATTGCTTCTTAAAAGAATGCCGATAGTGCATTTGGGATTTTTTTTCAGTGCCTGTTTGATTTCTTTCAGGATAAAGTTTCTTTCTTCAAGCGGTTTTTCAAAAATATTTGCATGAAGTGCGTTTTCTGAAACCGGATTTCTACCCTCAACAGGGTGCATAAATATTTTATAGAAAGCGTTTTGACATCCATCCTGAGTGTCAGCCCAGTTTACAAGGCTGTTTGCAAGTGTCCAGACATCTTTTGTGCATCTTTGGGAGCAGTCCATACTTACAGGATTACTTTCTTTAATAAACTTTCTAAAACCTTCAACATCAGCGTTTGAAAAAGTTGTTGTAATTGCCTGATTTATATCTCCGCATCGGATTAAGTTTTTGTGTTTTGCGCTCAAAAGATTTATGAGCCTTTGCTGGATTGACGATGAATCCTGCGCTTCATCTTCAATAATATAGTGGCAAATATCTTGATAATATGCGCGGATATCAGCGTTATCTTCCAAAAGTTTCACAGAAGAAATGAGCATATCATCATAATCAATCAGGTTAGATTCTGCGAGCGCTCGTTGATAATCTTCAAAAAATATTTTAAATTTTTCGAGTTTTTTACCTGCTGCATACGTTGTCGTTGCGGCATTAAAGCGCCCTTCTCCGATTTTGAAAACAGATATAGCTCTGTCAAATTCATCGGTCTCAGTTTTTTTGAGCTTTAATTTGTTTGCTATTTCTCTAACAATTCTTGAACGCTGGGTGTCATCGCAAATTTCAAAATCAGAAGAAAGTCCGAGCCTTTCAAAGTTTCCGTTTTCTTTTAAAATTCTCAGCGCTAAACCATGAATAGTGCTGATATTCGGGAGCTGTGAAGAATTCGAACGGATTGTTTTAATCCTGTCGCGGAAATTTCTTGCAGCACTTTCCATGTAAGTCATTACAAATATGTTTTCGGGATTTACGCCGACATCAAGAAGTTTAACAATCAGCGCAAGCAGAATTGTGGTTTTTCCTGCCCCGGGAACGGCTGAAATTGCCATTTTGCCTGACTTGTATTCAAGAACGGGCTTTTGATCATCACGCGGTATAATTTTAAATGATGTTTTTTCGTTTTTTTCTTGGTTAATGTTTTCTTCAATTTTTATGCAGTTTTCAATACCGCCAAAGTTTTCTATACCGTTTCCATCAAACAAACTTGAAAAAGCAAAGATATGTTCATCTGCGCAAAGAATAAGTTTTCTCAAAATTCGTGCCGTTTTTTCTTTTGACAGTTCGATATTATCGTCAATGGTGAACTCATCTTTTGACCATCCGCGCTGGAAAACCCATGCATTATACAGCGGTCCCGTATCGCTTTTAATCCATTCATCGCTTGAAACATCAAGCCAGAACTGGTATTTTGTTTTCACCTGATTGTCGATAATTTTTTGTGGGGTAGAAATTGTCAAATCATTAGGTGAAATTTCAAGGGTTGAATACGGGTTTTCTGAAATTATTGAGTTTTCGATTTGCGTAATAATTTCATCTTGCTTTTGCGTGAAGCTTTCGCCAAAAATGTTTTCAAAATCCTGTAACTGCTTTACGAAAAAGTTAAATTTATTCAGTTCAAACGGCTTTATACAGGTGCTGTCAGCAAGCTCGTGAAATATGTCGCAGACCTTTTCAGAAAGTTTCATATTACTTGAAGCAAGTCTTTCAATAACATTTTTAAAATTTTTATATTTTTCTGTGTACTCGTCAAGCTTAAATTCGTAGTCAATGAGTGTGTAAGTTTTCTCAAAACTTTCCAGGATATCTTTGCAATATTTTACGGGTATTCCGACAAATTCCGATAAAACAACCCGCAAATCAAATTCTGTAAGCTTTAATCCTGTGTTTAACTTCAAAATTGTAAGCACTGATTTTACAAGCCTGTTCTGAATAAGTTTTTCACTGCCTGAAAGATAAACAAGGTTACAATTAAGATTTTCTTTGAGCGTAAATTTCAGCATGTCATCAATTACCGGCGTAATTATAGAAATTTCAGACGGTAAAACATTTTTGCCCAGAAGCTTTTTAATTGTTTTTAAAGCTTCATCAAGCATTGAAGCTCTTTTTGACGGGGCTTGAAGCGTAAAATGTTTAAGCTTTTCTTCTTTTCCCTGCGTAATATTTTTGTATATTGTTTCTGCATCTGAGGATAAGTTGGACTTTGAGGCAAGATTTTGCGCTGTTTCTTTAAAGAGTTCCTCAAATTTCCAAACAGCAGTTCTGTCCGCACTTAAATACCCAGAACGGCTTGCCCCCTTTTCATCATAAGCGATAAAAACATCATTCAGCTGCGGAGCTAAATATTTTATGAAATCAAAACAAATCGGTGTGATTTCATCACCGTCATCAAGAATTAAATATTTTATATTAGAAAAGTGATCAGTGTTTTTATAAATATAATTGAAAACAAGGCTCTGTCTAAGATAATCAAAATCTCTCAGCTGCAAAGTTTTTTTCAGCAATTCTTTAAGAGCGGATTTTGCGTCATCGGCAAAGCTTTCCCCCAGAACTCTTGAGCGCCATTCAACTTCTTCATCGGTTAAATTGTTTTGAACAATCAGTGAATATCTTCTGAAAATTTGATGCAATAGTGATTTTTTTGAGTTATAGCCTTTAAACTTAATATCTTTGATTATGTCTTTCAGGATAAACTGTGAAACTTCAAGCCCCGCAAGGTTTGGTAAAATTACAGGATTGCTGTACGGGTTTATGTTTTCAAGAAAGGCCCAGTTGTCATTAACAGTATTGTATACAAGCGAGAAAAACGAATGAACCTGCATTTTCTCTAATGAATTAACATTCAGTTTTTCAAGAGTTTTATTTATAAAATTGTTTTTTAAAGTGGAGTTTTGAACCAAAACCAAAATTTCCGAAGCTTTAACATTAGAGTTTAAAAGCTCTGCATACTTATCAATTAACACGTCAGTTTTATTTGTAGATAAATCTCCGTAAATTAACATTCATACTCCTCAATAAAAACATTTTATCATAAATAATAGAAAAGAATTTGTCCTCCCCTCGATAACCTATTGCATTTTTTTATCTGTTCTACTATTATATAAACTAAACGGAGAGGTAAAAGGTACATTTTAAAAAGCATGGAGGTTTAGTGATGCAAGAATTACAAGAACAAATTGGATTTTCAGCAGGTCAAATTTATGATTATTTATCAAACAACGGAGAAGCTACTTTCTCTAAAATGAAAAAAGAATTAGACCTTAAAGGCAACTTTGCTGACTTAGGCTTAGGCTGGTTAGCTAGAGAAGACAAAATTGAAATTTCTAAAAAAGGTTCTTCTGTAAACGTAAGACTTAAATAATTAAGTTTTCAAATTTATAACAAGATTGCACTCCAAGAGGGGTGCTTTTTTGTTATGTTTTGTGAATAATATTGAAACATAATTATTTATGTTATAATTAACATATAAAAAGGTTATACTATTGCAGAAATTATTAGGAGGTTAAAATGCAAGAATTAAAAGATCAAATCGGTTATTCAGCAGGTCAAATCTATAATTATTTGAACAGCAACGGAGAGGCAACTTTTTCAAAAATTAAAAAAGAATTGGATTTAAAAGGAAATTTTGCAGATTTAGGCTTGGGCTGGCTTGCTCGTGAAGATAAAGTCGAAATCTCTAAAAAGGGAGCTTCAGTTAGCGTAAGACTGAAATAACCGAAAATATACATAATAATAAAAATGGCACATCTTTATGGTGTGTCGTTTTTTTTGTAAAATGTTTCCAAATAAAAAGAGCTTCTAAATATTTAGAAGCTTTTGAAATCTTATATGATTCCTCGTGTAAAAGGTAGTAGGTAGAAAGTAGTAGGTTATGTGAAATTTGTGTTTGTATCTGTCTTATATATTGATTAAGTATTTTTTATATACAAAATTTCAAAAACAGCTGATTTTTGTTACAAAACTTTACAATATTTTGAATTATAATAATTGGGAAAAAAGGAACGAAATATGAAAATAGCAATTTATCCGGGCAGTTTTGATCCCATTACAAAAGGTCACTTAGACATTCTTAGAACAGCAACAGAAATTTTTGATAAAGTTATTATTGCCGTTGCGAGGAATTCTGAAAAACACGGTTTTTTAACTGTTGATACACGTGTAGAACTTATTAAGGCAAGTGTTAAGGATTTGCCTAATGTTGAAGTGGATTTTTTTGAAGGACTTACAATAAATTACGCAAGAGAAAAAGGTGCTACGGTTCTTATCAGAGGTTTGCGCGCCGTATCAGATTTTGAATATGAAATGCAGCTTTCTCAAGCAAACAGTGCGCTTGCCGGCGAAATTAAAACGGTTTTTCTTACCACAAAGCCGAAATATAACTTTATATCTTCAAGCACTATTAAAGAAATTTTCTTGAACGAAGGTGATGTTTCCAAATTTGTACCAGAACCTGTTTATGAATATTTAACAAATACTTATAAATGTTAAAATATGTGGCTTTTTGCATATAATTATTTGACAATTATTTTACCCTTATGTAGAATGAAAGTAGTAAGAAAGGGATATGTGTGACAGCATGCAACAAAATAATGGCGTATATGATTTATTAAAAATGTTAGAAATTTCTTTGGAGGAAGGTTTCCCTATTATTCCGCGTAAATTTACAGTTGTAAAAACAAAAGAAATTGAAACTTTAATTGATAGAATTTATGCTTCTTTGCCCGTAGAAGTGCAGGAAGCAAGAGCGTTTTTAAGACGCAGAGAAGAACTTCAAATGGAAGCTCAGCAAAAAGCTGAGAAAATTATAACTGATGCTCAAATGGAAGCTGACAGAAAATTGTCTGAAGCTGACTTTATTAAAGCTCTTGAAAGAGAAGGTATCAGAATAAGAACCCAAGTTCAGGAAGAATGCGAAGAAATTAAGCGCAAAGCTATGGAAGAAGCTGAAAATATCAGAGCGCAAGCTATGGCTGAAGCTATGAAAACTAAAGAAGGCGCTGAACTTTATGCCGAACAAGTTTTAACTAACCTTGAAAAGAACTTGACTCAACAACAGCAAATTGTTAAAAACGGTCAGGTTTACATGGAAAAACTTCGTACTGATTCTTTCGGAAGCTACGATATTCCGACTTCTTACTCAACCGAAAGACCTCAGGCAAGCTCTGATTTTGTAATTAAATAAAAGTTTTTATAAAGTTTTGTGAAAAAGCTGCTTTTAAAAGCAGCTTTTTTGTAATATTACCTTATTGTTTTTTAACATATCATTTGCAATTTATTTTGTTTGTTTTATTATGTTAACATAAGCCGATTTAATAGAATGTGAGTTACATCACATTCTTTTTTAAAGAGGAAAGAAATTTTTTAAAATAAGTAAAAAAAGGAAATAAAACTATGGGTATCAAAGGAAAAAATGACAGAATGGTAGTTCTTGCATGTGAAGATTGCAAAGAAAGAAACTATACAACAACAAAAAACAAAAAAAATATTAAAGAAAGACTTGAATTGAATAAATTCTGCCCTTCTTGCAAAAAACACACTACACATAAAGAAACAAAATAGTTTGTGTTAAAGGATATAACGGGGATTTTCCCCGCTAAGCGTCCTTAGTTCAGTTGGTAGAACGTCGGTCTCCAAAACCGGATGTCGAGGGTTCGAGTCCTTCAGGGCGCGATTTATAAAAATAAGGAAACAAAATATGATAGGTGCAGAAAATTCAACGCCTTCTTGGCTTTCAAATATGACTAACTCTATTAAAACTTACTTCAGAGGAGTAAGAACCGAATGGGGTAAAATCAGTTGGCCTGAAAAGCGCCAGGTGGTAGCAGAAACTTTATTTGTTATAGTTATAGTTTTTGTTTTTACTGTGGCAATTTATTTAATGGATATAATTTTTAAAGGTTTGCTCGGATTAATTAAATAGTCCGATTTACAAGAATAAAGGTGGCTTATGACTAAGAAAGAAAAATCAATGGAAGATCAACTTAACGAAGATAAAGCTCAAGAAGCTTTAGAAGCGGAAGTTGCAGCTGAAGCAGAGGCTGAAGAAAAGAAAGCTAAGAAAAATCAAAAACGCTGGTACATTGTTCATACATATTCAGGTTATGAAAATAAAGTAAAAGTAAACCTTGAAAAACGTATTGAATACATGAATATGGGTGACAAAATCTTTAGAATTGAAGTCCCTCAAAAAACCGTTACTCAGCTTAAAGGCGGTAAAAAACAAGAACGTGAAGAAAAAATATTCCCGGGCTATGTATTAGTTGAAATGATTATGGATGAAGACAGCTGGTATGTTGTAAGACATACATCAGGTGTTACTAAATTCGTAGGTTCTGCTAAAAAACCTATACCTGCCCGTGACAGCGAAATCAAAAAGATTATTAACAGATCTACTTCAACATCACAAAAAATTGAACTTGATGTTAAAGCAGGTGACAAAGTCAGAATTACTTCAGGACCTTTCGCAGACTTTATTGCTGATATCATTGAAGTTTACCCTGACAAATCTAAATTACGTGCTAACGTTTCTATCTTCGGACGTGAAACTCCTGTTGAATTGGAATACAAACAAATCAACAAACTGTAATTAAAATAAAACAAATAAAAGATAAATAGTACAAAAACTGTGGAAGGACCCTCCCGTCATACTTATGAATAAGCAGGTCAGGAGACCGCTAGTACCACAAAAGGAGAAAAAAATGGCAAAAAAAGTAGTAGGAAAAATCAAGCTTCAAATCGAAGCAGGTAAAGCAAATCCGTCACCACCCGTTGGTCCTGCATTAGGTCAGCATGGTGTTAACATCATGGATTTCTGTAAGCAATTCAACGCTAAAACAGAATCTCAAGCAGGTTACATTATCCCTGTTATTATTGATGTTTATGAAGACAGAAGTTTTTCTTTTATCGTAAAATCACCTCCGGCTCCGGTTCTTATCAAAAAGGCATTAAATTTGTCTAAAGGATCAGCTGTTCCAAACAAAGATAAAGTTGGTGAAATTACTCAAGAACAACTTGAAGAAATTGCTAAAATTAAAATGAACGACTTAAATGCAACAACACTTGAAGCTGCTGTAAAAATGATTAAAGGTTCTTGCAGAGCTATGGGTGTTACAGTAAAAGAATAGTGTTACAATTAGTTACTTTAAGTATGGAAGGACGGCAGTCCGCTAATACCATGAAAGGAAAGAGCCTTCATCATAATACTTAAAAAGTAAACATGAATTTACAAAGAAGGATAAAAGAAAAATGTCAAAATTAACTAAAAAACAAAAGAAAATGCAGGAAATGTTGGAAGGATTCGTTCAACCGGCTACTGCAGTTGATTCTATTAAAAAATTACAAGAAATTTCTAAAGAAGTTTCTAAATTCAATGAAACAGTTGAATGTCACATGAGATTAGGTATTGACGTTCGTCAAGCTGACCAGCAAATTCGTTCAACAGTTGTGTTACCTGCAGGTTTAGGTAAAACTGTTAGAGTTTGTGTTATTGCTAAAGGACCTAAAGCTACTGAAGCAAAAGATGCAGGTGCTGATTTTGCAGGAGCTGAAGAAATTATCGATAAAATTTCAGGCGGCTGGTTTGAATTTGATACATTAATCGCTACACCTGATTGTATGGGTATGTTAGGTAAATTAGGCCGTGTATTGGGACCTAAAGGCTTAATGCCAAACCCTAAAACAGGTACTGTAACTATGGATGTTGCTAAAGCAGTTAAAGATGCTAAAGCAGGTAAAGTTGAATTCAGAGCTGACAAACAAGGTATGATTCACTGTCCTATCGGTAAAGTTCAGTTCTCTGAAGAAGATTTGCTTAAAAACTATGCAACTTTAGCAGATGCTATTTTAAGAGCAAAACCGGCTTCAGCAAAAGGTACTTTTGTTAAATCAGTTTACCTTGCTACAACTATGGGACCTGGTTTAAAATTAGATCCTAAAACTTTTGCAGCTGAAGTAAAAGAACTTGTTTAATAAATTGAATTTAAACATACATTTAAAAGCACTCTCATCAACGGGGGTGCTTTTATTATGCTGTATTTTATAGTATAATAAATTCAAACGGGAGAGAAAGTATGTCAAACGGAATGTTTATAACCTTTGAGGGTGCTGACGGATGCGGCAAAACCACACAGCAAATGCTTGCTGCTGATTATCTGGAATCAAAAGGTTATGAAGTCTTAATCACGCGTGAACCCGGAGCAAAGGGACTTGGAGAAGATATAAGAAAAATTTTGCTGGATTATAAAGGACCGGTGTCAGAAAGATGCGAATCGCTGTTATTTCTTGCTGACAGAGCTCAGCATGTCGATAATATGATTTTACCTGCTATTGAAAAAGGTCAAATTGTTTTATGCGACAGATACACTGATTCCACAGTGGCATATCAGGGATATGGAAGACAGCAGAATTTGGAAAGAATTAAGAAGTTAAATGACTTTGCTACTAATCTTTTAAAACCTGATTTAACCTTTGTTTTTAATATTGACGTGGAAACTTCTATGCAGAGGGTTGGCAAGGAAAAAGACCGTATGGAAAGCGAAGGCAAAGAATTTCATAACCGTGTAAGAAACGGTTATTTGGAAATTGCCAAACAAGAGCCTGAAAGAATTAAGGTTATTGATGCATCAATGTCTATTGAAGAAATTCATGAAGAAGTTAAGAAAGTAATTGATTTTTATTTAAATTACGGCAAACATTCCCAGTAAGTTTTTTTATTATCGTACGGGCAAGTGTTTGATAAAGCAAATTGAGAGCAAGTTATGCCGTTAATTTTAGATTTGCTTGACGGCGAACATTTATTTGCAGCTTCAGGAGAATTATTATATCCACCTTGCGGATTGCCGTTTTCATCATAGTTGCCTTCTGCTTCTGAGATTGTAGGTCCGAATATTCCTGTTTTATAAATATTAAATGAAAAAATATCGTGTCCGTAAGCATTTGGTCCTTTATTAATACCGTTTGTATCAATTATAACCCAATTCCTATTGCAATTTTGAGAAACAGAAACAGCACTTGCATCAGGTGTTATAACACTTCCTTCGTTTCTGAATAATTGGCTGCATTCAGGTAATACTGCTTTTTCCAAAGTATATGTTCTAACTTTTGATAAATATTTTTTATTTGTGTCTTGATTAATATTTTCTATTTTTATGTATTCTTTATAAATTGCTTTTGCTATTTCAGGATATGGATTAACAGGATATTCATCATCCCATAAAGTCGGTTCATTAATTTTAGCTTTATTATATGCGTTATAGAAATTAGCATATGATTTTTTAAATGCTGTTTCTAATTCTTTTTTTTGTTTATTCTGTATCAAAGAGGGCATTGTCATTGCTGCAACAACACCAATAATGCCAAGAGTAATCAGGACTTCGGCGAGCGTGAATGCATACCGATGAATATCTGTTAACAGTGCAACTTGTGTAGCACTTTCAGGCAATGTAAACGTATCGTACTTTTTCATATTCTCTCCTTTCGGACAAATAGGTCACTGACAATATATTTAGTTTAAGGCAGAATAGGTCACATGTCAAGGCTTAAAGAATTAGGGAAAAATATTGCAAGGTACAGACAAGCAAAAGGTTTGTCTCAGGAAAAGCTTGCGGAGCTTGTTGATTTGTCCCGAGAATACGTAACCAGAGTGGAAAACGGACAAAAAAACATAAGCCTTAAAAAATTGTTTGCAATCGCTGATGCTTTAGAAGTTGACTTTTGTTTGTTAACAAATTTTAAATAACTAGCAAAATTATTTATTTTCGGGTTTTAAATTAATAACGTAGAACTGTGAGGTTATCCTGTGACAGATGCATCAATGAATACTTATTATTCAAGCTATCAGCCTTCACCTGCCGTAAGCCGAAAGAAAAAAGTCGGCGCAATGCTAGCAGGCGGTTTGATAGGTATGAATGCTTATTATTTCCCTGTTAAAAAGGATGTTTTTGTTCAGAATGCTTTTGATTTAACCAAAGCCGAAGCAGATAATCAGATTGCTGTTTTAACTAAAATTGCGCAAGAAGTGGACAAGAAAAATGTAAGTACTCAAAGTAAAATGATTTTGCAGGAAATGGGGTTGGCAGAAGATGTTGTACAGATTACAAATAAATGCATTGCTCTTGATAAAAGCGTTACAGATCCGGCTGCGGTAAAAAAATTAAAAGCAGGATTTGATGCTAACTTTGCAAATTATAAAAAACAGCCGAGCCTTATGGATAATACTTGCGCAGAAGCATTCAGAACAATTAAGAGAAATAAATTCAAATGGGGCACAGGTATAGGCGCTGCAATAGGACTTGCTTTAGGTTTAATTCTTAGCAGGAATTAACGTTGTGCCAATATATCAGGCTTATTTACAACATCAATTACATTGAAGTCTTTAAATGTAGAAATTACTTTTATATTGTTGTTGTTATTTGTATTTTCTTTTGCCAGAAGTGCTCCGACGATAGCTTCAAGCTGTGACATCGGCATCATATTTGCAGGTAAATCAATTCCCCATTCGTTTTTTAGTGCCTGTTGCAGAAATTTGCAATCAGCAGGAGAGCGCTCTTTATAGCAAGAATTCAAATTTAGGCTTTGTCTTGTAAGATATAATTCAAAACGATTAATCTCAATTCCTTTATCTGTAAGGGATTTAAAGTATTCACACCCTCTGGTTGAATATCTTTGAGTCCAGCTGTCACGATTTGGAATTAACGGGTTTGTTGATACAAGCTGGTATGGTTTTGAAAGTATTCGCCATTTGCCGTTAAGCATTGTTCTGTCCCAGACAAGTGAAGCACATATTTTTGAATATTTTAATGAGGGGAAGTTGTCAAAGAAATACATAATGTCGTTAATTGTATAAAGTTTATCGACAAGTATTAAATTGTTATCTTCATCCATAACAGCTACTCCGGTATCCATACCGGAGGATGCTGCCAATGATAGTCCTATATAGTAATTCATTTATTCTCCTAAGGAATTAATTTAGTTAGGATTAAAGGTTCTTCTTCTGTAACAAGAACAGTATGTTCAAAGTGTGCTGAAGGTTTTTTATCAACTGTGCTTACAGTCCATTCATCATCTGCAACTTCAACTTCATCAACGCCAAGATTTAACATTGGTTCGATAGCGATTGCCATTCCCTGTTTTAAAAGAGTTTTATCTCCAACTTTGTAATTAAACAAAAACGGATCTTCATGCATTTGATGCCCTACACCATGACCGCCGTATTGTCTTACTATACCAAGTTTTTCTCTATTAGCGACAGCTTCTATTGCACCTGATACATCATCTAAAACATTACCCGCGCGCATTTGGTTAATACCTGCAAACAAAGCTTCTTCAGTAGTTTTCAAAAGACGTTGAACTTCTGCGCTAACATTTCCAACAGGATAAGTCCAGGCTCCGTCGCCAACCATACCTGCATAAGTAGCACCGACATCAATACTTATAATATCGCCTTCTTTTACAACAACATTTTCGTGAGGAATTCCATGTACAACCTGTTCGTTTATTGAAGCGCAGATTGAGCCTGGAAAACCGTGATATCCTAAAAATGTTGGTATTGCACGTTCTTTTTTTATAATTCTGAAGGCAATATCATCAAGTTCTTTTGTGCTGATACCCGGTTCTATAACCTTTGCCATTTCCTGATGTACAAGTGCAACTATGTGACCTGCATAGCGCATTCTTTTAATTTCATCACGTGATTTTCTATTTATCATTCAATTACCTGTAATAATCTTTCCCAGACTTCGTCAATTGTACCGTTTGCATCAATTGATTTTAAAACACCTTTTTTCGTATAGTATTCAATCAACGGAGCTGTTTCTTTATTATACGTGTCAAATCTTGATTGTGCAACTTCTCTTGTGTCATCTTTTCGTTGAGTAAGTTCTGCACCGTCTATGTCACAGTGTCCTGCAGTTTTTGGAGGCTTAAATTCGAGGTTATAAATTTCTCCGCAAACAGGGCAAGAGCGACGGTTAACTATTCTTTCTACCAAAATGCTTGTGTCTATGTCAAAGTAAATTGCGATAAACTGAGTATCTTCATCTTTGTTAATTTCTTTATTCATTATTTCAAGCTGTTCTGCTTGTTCAACGCTTCTTGGAAACCCGTCTAAGATATATCCGTTTTTGCAGTCAGGTTGTGAAAGCCTGTTTTTAATAATTCTTGAAACTAATTCAACAGGAACCAGTTGTCCTTTATCAATAAAAGATTTTGCTTCTTTTCCTGCTTCGGTTTCGCATTTAATTTCTTCTCTTAATAATGAGCCTGTATCAACGTGCGGAAAGTTCAAATATTCTGCTAATTTGTTGGTTTGAGTGCCTTTTCCGCAGGCCGGGGGTCCTAAAAAAATAAGTTCTTTTTTTGTCATTTGTATATTCTCTCTTTCGTCTGATTATACAATAATCTTACATCAAGAAAATTATGAATTCAAATATTATTGAAAACATAGTAAAAAACTGTTATAATGATAAGGTAATTATTGAAAGTAGCAGCCAGCGTCGCCGCTGGGTATGCATAATAGTTTAAAATTATTGAAAGGAGCAATTTATGAAAAGATTTATTTATGTCGGGGGGGGGGCAACCGTTTAAGCTCCTATTGTAAGGCATTTACTCTTGCT
>UNSJ01000046.1 GCA_900548405.1 Candidatus Gastranaerophilales bacterium
CGTTCTCATCGCTGCCGCAATTTGTTTTACAAATTGGCCCCGGCGCGATTCGAACGCGCGATCTTTGGTTTAGGAAACCACTGCTCTATCCTGCTGAGCTACGAAGCCAATTAATATTTTGATTTTATAATAACTCTAAAATAACATCACTGCAAGCAACGCAAACAAAATTAACGGAATGTTATAGTGTAAAAACGTTGGTATACAAGTATCCTGAATATGATTATGCTGACCGTCAACGTTTAAACCGGCAGTAGGTCCGAGAGTTGTTCCCGATGCAGGCGAACCAGCATCCCCTAAAGCTGCCGCAGCAGCAAATACAATAATCGCCTCCATAGGGTTAAAGCCCAAATGAAGAAATATAGGAACAAACAAAACAGCCAAAATCGGTATTGTTCCGAAAGAAGTACCTATTCCGATAGTTATAAACAAGCCTACAACAAGCATTAGAAATGCAGCAACAACCTTGCTTCCCATCATAAAAGGAATTAAAGAATTAACGAGAACATCAATTCCTCCGGTAGCCTTTAGAACTCCGGCAAACCCTGCTGCTACAAGCATTACAAATGCTACATATCCCATTAATCCTATACCTTCATTAATTAGTATATCCATTTTTTCAGGATTTATTGCACGGGTTCCGAAAATTATTGTTAAACCTATTAATGCACCTAAAGGCAATGACTTTGTCCAAAGCTGGACTGCCAGAGTTGCTATTGCTGCAAGCAGTGTTATATAATGACTTCCAGTAAAACGAAGTGAACGTCGTCTTTCTTTCTTTATTTCTATATTCTCATACTCTCTTGGTTTTCGGTATGAAATAAATACAGCAAACAGCAGCCCGACAAATAAACCTACGCCTAAAAACCACACGGATTTCCATACATCAGTCACGTTAACTGCCATTCCATTAGCAGTCATATTATCAGCAAGTAAACGCTGGAAAATTAGTCCAAAACCGGCAGGTAAAACAATATAAGGTGCAACCAACCCGAAAGCCAAAGCACAAGCAACGGTTCTTCTGTCAAGTTTAAGTTTGTTCATAACCGAAAGCAGCGGTGGAATTATTACAGGAATAAATGCGATATGAACTGGAATAAGGTTTTGTGATGCGCATGCCAAAAGTGTCAGAATTAAAAGCAGAATAAATTTATTATTTTTTATTAATAAAGCTATTCTTTTTGCAAGAACGTCAGCTAAGCCTGTATGCGCCATTGCAGCAGCAAATGTTCCAAGCAGAATATAACTTAAAGCTGTTTCACTGTTCTGCCCCATACCGTTAATGAATAAATCCATAATCTGACCAACATGTAATCCTGCAACCTTGCCAGCCACAATTGCCGAAACAATCAGAGCAAGCAGGACATTAACTCTGCACAAACAGAGAATACAAAGCAATATTACAGAAATTATAATCGGGTTAAACAAAAACTCCATAAGTCCTTTAATTACCTGTGTCGCGGGTTAAGCGGCTACGCTTACCGCATGATTTGTCTTCATCACAAAATCCTAATCTTTCACATTTTGGAACAAGATAAGGTTTTAACCAGGCTTCTTCTTTAACAAGTTCTTCACACATTTTTTTGACAAGCAATCTTATTTCATATTGAGCTCTGGTGCAAAGTCTTAAGTTTGCGACATGAATTAGTTCTCTCAGGTTCATACTGACCACCATAGAGCTTGCTGCAGCGTTAGGAAGAACAAATCGTGCATCTTCTGCAGGAATTCCGGCTTCTACAAATTCCTGATATTGAGATGCAATCTGTCCCATAAAGTTTTCAAATTTTTCTTTTAATTCCGGATTACGTTCAATAGTAGGAGGAATAATATAATCAAATTGTCCTTTTTCTTTGACATATCTTTGAGATTTTTGTGAAAATGACATATGTCTGTGGCGCACAAGCTGATGTGTGCAAGCACGAGAAACATTAGCAATAGCAAAACTTACCTGAATATGCTCAATTGTTGAATAATGACCTGAAGAAATAACACGTTCAATCAGCTTCAACATTTTTTCTTCATCATCAGTGCTGTTATAAATATTAATAGGATAATCCGCACTGTAACAAGTTCGGCACGCTGTATACACAGTTTTTAACATATTCTCCGGCTTGGAAATCAAATTAACAACAGGCTGATTATTTTCTTGCATAATATCTCCCCTACTACAAAAGTTTCACAAAACAATTATACCACCCATAAGTCTAATATTGGTAAAATGTAAATTTTTGTAGAGAAAATCAATTAGCAATTAATATCTACATAATACAAAAAGAACACCCGCGCTAAGGAGTCAAAAGCGCGAGTGTTAAATCAGTAAAAGAGACATCAATAACAATATGAACCATATAAAAATAAAGTCAAATTTTTGTGGATATTTTTTTTAATTTAGTTTATAATCCTCTTATGAGAAGATTTTTGCTTATTTTATCTTTAATAATACTGACTTCTGGCAGTGCATATTCATTCAGCTTCAAAAAAGCTCCTGAAAATACTGTTGTTCAATCCGAACAATATAAAAATATAACAAACCAGGCAAACGTTTTTTATGCAGAAAATGATATTAAGAGTGCATTTAATCTGTTTTTAAGTATACCAGAGGATGAAAGAACAGCTCAGAATTGGCTTTTATTGGGAAATATTCTGCAAGATCAGGGAAAGCTTGATGAAGCCGTATTTATGTATAACAAAGCTATCAATACTGATGAAAAATATTACAAAGCATACTATAATCTCGGTAATATATATCTGCAAGACGGCAGACCTAATATGGCAATTGAACAATATAAAAAGGTTATCAAACTTAACCCCGAGTACCCATATGCTCATTACAATCTCGGATGTGCATATATTAAAACAGGACAATTTAGAAAAGCTAAATATGAACTGCTTGTTGCCATAGATTATAAAAATACTGTTGCTGATTTTCATTACAATCTTGCGTATGTATACAAAAAGTTAAATAATAAAAAAGCAGCTGACAGATATATTGAATATTATAATAAACTTATAGAAAGCCAAATGTAAAAGAGGACACAAATGTTTAAAGGAATAATTTTTGATTTTAACGGAACACTTTTCTTTGATTCTGAAAAACACCTTGATGCCTGGAGAAAATATTCCGCAAAACTTCGCGGAACAGCTTTCACAGATGACGAGATGAGAAAATATATGTTCGGAAGAACTAATGAAGATATCATAGCTTATGCATTAGGTGAAAAACCTTCAAAACAATTAGTCGAACAACTTGCAAAAGAAAAAGAAGCCGTATATAGAGATATGTGCAGAATGGACAAAGAAAATACCGTTCTCGCGCCAGGTGCCGTTAAACTGTTAAACTTTTTAAAAGAAAATAATATTCCGCATACCATCGCAACAATGTCTGAAAAAGATAATGTTGACTTTTATATTGAAGAATTTAAACTTTCAAACTGGTTTGACATAGATAAAATTGTATACTCAGACGGGACTTTACCTGGCAAACCCGCTCCTGATATTTATTTAAAAGCAGCAAAAAGATTAGGACTTGAACCACAAGAATGTATTGTTGTTGAAGATGCAATTTCAGGAATAGATTCCGCTAAATCCGCAGGTATAGGAAAAATTATAGCTATTGCTTCTATGGAAAGCAAAGAGTTATATAAAAATATTCCTGCCGTAAGCCAAATTATTGAAAATTTTGACGAAATAGACAGGAATATTTTTGAAATCCCCTGCTTAAAAAATTAATAAGTCATTTGCCAGTTATCATTTAAAATTTTGCCAAAACAACCGTACCATGTTGACCCTGTTGTCTGTATGCAATTTTCATTAAAAGAAGTTTCACGTTCTTCAAAAGTCAATGGCGCTATGTTTTCACTACCATTGTCATCAATAAGCCCGTTATTATAAATATAAATCGCAAAAATATCCCGCCCTGCTATATTAGGACCTTTTTGACCATTTACATCCAAATATATAGCAAAAACATATTTTCCTCCAGTATACTTTAAACCAAATGAAGCACCGCTTGCAATAGTCATATAAGAAGAACAACCTGTACCAATATCCCGCCCTGCAATATTCTTATATTCCGAAGCCGGTGCAAGACAAGGAGTTTGAGTAGTTCCACAGTCATTCACAATTTTAAAATAATTCTTAAAAAAAGCATTTAGATTTTCCTGACTTGTCAAACCTGCTTCTTTTAAACTTAACGCATTATTATCTGTTTGATAATGAACTAATGCCTGAGAAAGTTCATTGTAAAATTTATGCAGCTGGGTTAAATAGCTTTGACGCTGGTAATTCTGCATCAAAGACGGAACAGTCATAGCAGAAACCACACCAATAATACCGAGTGTAACCAAAACTTCAGCTAGAGTAAACGCATACTTGTTCAGACTGTTCGAAATGACTACGTGTGTAGCACCTTCGGCGAGAGTAACACCTTTAAGTCTGGAGCTTAAAAGTCTGCCCCCCCCCCGACATAACTAAATTTTTTCATAATTTTTGCCCCTTTCATTTATTTATAATATTTATGCATAACACAATCTTGCGGATCCAGCGGCGAAGCTGGCTACTTTATTATTATAAACGATTTTTTAAATTTTTCAATAACAAAAGGCTGAAGTTAACTTCAGCCTTTCATAATATTTTTTATTTATGAAGCTTTTACTATATCATACGCAGTATCAGCATTTATGGCACCTTTTTCGCCCAACACTGTATGTCTTTGGGCAAATCTTTCACGAATTTTTTCTGCAGCCTCATTTGAATCGATTTCATAATCTGAAAGCTTTGTTTTCATCCCAATAGAATTAAAGAAAGCTTCTATTTTATCAATTGCAATATCAGCAGCTTTTAAATCAACCGGTTCATTAACACAGAAAACCTCTCTTGCCAGTTTTGCAAGTTTTTTAGCTTTGCTTACTTTTTGATTTCTCAAAAGTCTTGGTTCAACTATTGCTAAACTTTGACCGTGATCAATTCCGTAAAATGCAGTCAATTCATGACCAATCATATGAGTTGCCCAATCTTGAGGAACCCCTAAAGAAATCCAGTAATTTAATCCGCAGGTAGCACACCAAAATATATTTGCTCTTGCATCATAATCTTCAGGATTAGCAATAACTTTTGGAGCCTCTTTTATTAAAGTTCTTAAGATTCCTAAAGCCCAATCGTCCTGCAAAGGAGAATTAACATCATAAGTACAATACTGTTCCATAACGTGTACAAATGTATCAACAATGCCGTTAACTGTCTGTCTTAAAGGCAAAGTAAAAGTAACCTGAGGATCGATTATAGAAAATTTCGGATATAAAGGAACCCCTCCAAATGCGAGTTTTTCATCAGTGGAAATTCTTGATATTACCCCGCCGCTGTTCATTTCAGAACCGGTTGCAGGAAGTGTGATTACGTCAGCAAGAGGAACAGCTTCAAATATTGGATTTTGTTCTACCATAAAATAATCATATGCATCTTTATCACCGTAATATTTTGATGCAGCTGCAATAAATTTTGTACCGTCTAAAGTTGAACCACCGCCTACGGCAAGTAAAAAATCAACTCCTTCATTTTTAACTATTTCAACAGCCTTCATCAAAGTTTCATATTTCGGATTAGGTTCAATACCGCCGAATTCTATAACATTATAACCTTCTAAAGCCTTTTTAACCTGATCATAAACTCCGTTTCTCTTAATTGAGCCGCCGCCGTAAGTTATTAAAACCTTATTTGACTTATCAATAAGCTCAGGCAGTTTTGCAATCGTTCCTTTCCCAAATATAATTTTTGTCGGGCAATAAAACTCAAAATTATTCATATTAAACTCCTTTCGGTAAAGTTATGTTAGTATAAATTTTCAACATTGTCAAAATAAAATGTTTTTCTGCTACAATAACGCATGAAAGAGGAGGAAGTATGGGATTTATCAACTTAATTTTATCGCATTTAATCAGCTTTATAGAATATATAATTACATTAATGGGACCATTCGGCATCAGTTTACTTATGGCTATCGAGTCATGTAATATACCTTTACCCAGCGAAGCTATTTTGCCGTTTGCAGGATACATTGTAAGCAAAGGTGAGATGAACTTCCATGTTGCAGCTTTTGCCGGCGCATTCGGATGCGTATTGGGCTCAATACCTTCATATTATCTTGGGTATTTCGGCGGAAGAAAATTTGTAGAAAAACATGGCAAATATTTTTTAATATCTCATAAAGATCTTGAAGAAGCTGATAAATGGGTAGAAAAATACGGAGATTGGGCATTCTTTTTATGCAGAATGCTTCCGGTAGTAAGAACATTTATTTCACTTCCTGCCGGGATTTTAAGAGCTAAAAAGCGAGTATTTTTCACATTGACATTTTTAGGCTCGCTTGTATGGAGTTACGTATTAGTTTATGTAGGTGTAAAAATGGGTGAAAATATGGAAGCATTCAAACACCTGTGGCATAAATTTGATATTGCTATTGTTGCAATCTTTGGAATTCTTGGCGCTATTTACATCTACAAGCATGTTAAACATCTGAAAGAATCATAAAACCTGCATAATAAAATTAGCAAAAAAATATTTTTTTGTATTTTAAACTCCTGACAAAGGGGGTTAATTTGCAGATAAATAATAAACAAAATACATCTTTTACAGGAATATTATATGGCAAAATGGGAAACCATCTTACTCAAGGTATTGTATGCTGTCCTCATGGCGACGGCAAGTTTGTACGGTTTGTGAACACAATCTGTAAAAGCGCCCCCCCCCCGAATAATCAGATAAAGGTATCATGTTCATCAGACGGACTTGATAAAATAATTATTGAAACAGACAGAATTCCTGAATTAAATTTGTTAGAAAAAGTTCTTTACCGTGTTGATAAGATGCAAAAGAAAGCTGTCAAATTACGAAAAGAAGGCAAAATACAAAAATTTATCTTTAAATTAAATGAACTGGAATATATGAATTTAAGAAAAAGCTATCCGTTTATTACAAACAAAGAATTGAAACAGTTTGGAAAAAACATAAAAGCCGCAGCGCCTGATGAATTACAAGATTTTCTGAAAAAATTTTTATGGTAAATAAAAAAAGAGCTTCATTAGAAGCTCTTAATGTAAATGGGGCGGATGATGGGATTCGAACCCATGCATATCGGAACCACAATCCGAGGTCTTAACCGCTTGACGACACCCGCCATTTGTTACTTTTTTATAATAACATAAACAATATCTAAATCAAGACTTTTTCAACAAAAAAATTCCACCTTAAAAGTGGAATTTTTCTTTATATTTTAAGTCTATTAGCTTATTCTTTGGAACATATAACCAATACCGCGAGCTGTTAATATCAACTCAGGGTTTGCAGGATCTGATTCAAGTTTTGAACGTAATCTTGAAATATGAACATCGACTACTCGAGTATCAATTCTGTGATCAGGCGGATATGCCCAAACATGCTGCAAAATTTCGTTTCTTGAAAATGCTTGACCTGAATTATTAACAAGTAATTCTAACAAGCTGAATTCCATTCCTGTTAAACGGATTCTTTCATTTTTTCTAAAGACTTGACGACGAGCTGTATCAATCTTTATATTTCCTGTTGTTATAACATTTTTAGTTACTTTGCCTGTTGGTGTAACTGTTTCTCTGTTATTTGTTCTTCTTAGTACAGCTTTAACCCTTGCTTCAAGCTCTTTCGGGCTGAATGGCTTAATTACATAATCGTCTGCACCTAATTCCAAACCTGTAATTCTTTCTGAAACGTCACCTAATGCTGTAAGAATAATAATAGGAACATCAGAAGTTCTTCTTATTTCTCTTGTTACACCGTAACCATCCATTTTTGGCATCATTACGTCAAGTACTACCAAATCAGGATTATATTTGTTAAACGCATTTACTGCTTCTTCTCCGTCTTGAGCAGTGTATACGTCATACCCAACCATTTTTAAACGTGTTTCCAAAATACGTCTGATACTAGCTTCATCATCAGCTAAAAGTATCCTTTGACGATCTTCCGTTTCATTAGGTAATTCTGCATTTTCAGTCATAGTCTTTTCCTTCGTTCAAATAATCTAACACCTTAATAATAACATACATTATTAAATATTACAAAATATTTATTTTTCTAAATTTTCTTGAATATTTGTATATATATATTAATTTAATTTACGAAAAATTGCAAGTACTTTTTCAAAAAAAGATTAAAAATAGTGGAAACAATAAAAATATAGCCACCCGTGTGATGTATTTCTTCATAGCCTTAATACTAAAATATAGCTTTAATGTATAATATGGATAACGAAGAAATAAAATATCACGAAATCATTTCAAAAAATATCAAGAAGTTAAGGACATCTGCTAAATATTCTCAAGAAGAAATGGCTGAAAAACTAAGCTGTTCCAGAGAATTTATAAGCAGAGTTGAAAACAGAAAAGAAAAAATAAGTTTAAATATGCTGTTAAAGATTGCAAACTTATTCAACGTAAACCCTAGCAGTTTATTTAAACTGTCTTAGAAACTATACGTTTAAACTTTTCTAAGTCTTCAGCCGTGTCAATACCTACAGGTATAAAATTTACTACGGATGTTTTTATTTTCATACCGTTTTGTAATGCTCTTAATTGTTCCAAACTTTCTGACATTTCATAAGAGCTTTGAGGAAGTTCTGTCATTTTTATAAGAGCTTCACGTTTATACCCGTAAATTCCCAGATGACCGTAAAATTCAGCTTTACCTTCATTTCTTTCAAAAGGAATTTTAGAACGCGAAAAATACATTGCGTATCCTGAGTTATCAATTACACATTTTACAAGATTTGGATTATCTGCCTCTTCCGGTGTAATTTTACGGATTAACGTTGATATATCAGCATTTTTATCTTCTTTAACATTTTTGGCAACTTCATCAATACTTTCAGGCTTAATCAACGGTTCATCACCTTGAAGATTTACTATGTAAGAAATTTCAGGATGACGCATAACAACTTCTTTTATTCTGTCAGAGCCGCACTTGTGGTTAACGGATGTCATTTCAACATTACCGTCAAAAGCTTTTACAGCATTAAAAATTCTTTCATCATCAGTTGCGACAATAATAACATCTGCAGATTTTGTCTGCTGCGCTTTTTCATAAACCCATTGAATTACAGGTTTACCTTCAACAACAATAAGCGGTTTACCTTCTAATCTTGAGGATCCGTATCTTGCAGGAATAATTATTGCTGTTGTACTATGTACGCAGCCCTGTTTAACAATTCCTTTAGCATCCGCTCTGTTTTGGTGAAATGTTCCCATATTAATCAACCTTTCTTACAATCAATGCAACCCACTGGTCTTGATGAGCTTCTTCTATTAATTCTAAATTATGTTTTTTAATTGCTTCAAGGACAACAGGCTTCTTTTCATCTAATATTCCAGATAAAACCATTGCAGCTCCGCTGTTCATAATATTTTTTAAATCACCCATAATTTCAGCTAAAACATTATGAAGAATATTTGCACATACAAAATCAAATTTTTCAGTAATTTTATCTGCTGTATTAAGTTCAAATGTGCATTCCGCATTATTTTTTAAAGCATTTTCCTTTGCAACATCGATAACAGTTTCATCATTATCACAGCCGTAAGCAAAAGAGGCACCGAATTTTTTCGCGCAAATTGCAAGTATTCCCGAACCCATGCCTATATCAGCAACTTTATCGCCTTTTTGCATGTATTTTTCAATTGCTTTCATACACAACTGCGTTGTCTGATGAGTTCCTGTACCGAATGCACATCCGGGTTCAAGACGAATTATAACCTCATCTTTTTTTGGAATATATTCAAGCCAATCAGGTACAATAACTATTTTATCCGTAACACGTGTAATATCCCATTTTTCTTTCCATTTTCTTGACCAGTCTTCGTTAGGTTTGTCAGAAATCACATATTCCCAGCTTCCGAGTTCTTCCTCAGAAAGACCGCGTGATTTCAATATTTCACGTTGTTCTTTTAAAAATTGAGATAAATTTGCGGGGGCAGAAGTTAAAAAGACCTTTAAAGTTCCTTCTGTTGTAGAAATCATTTCCAAATCTTTATATGCTTCTTCAGCCAAAACCACGCCTTCGCAAGGAAGGTTTTCAAAGAAAATTTCTGATATAACATCTTCCAGTTCAGGGTTAATCTTTATTTGGAGTTCGTAGTAATTGTTCATTATTGTAAAAACACGCCCATTTTTCTGAATTTTTGATATCTTTTTTCTTTCAAATCTTTTACAGAAAGCTTTGAAAGTTCATCAATGCTATCAAGAATAGTCTTTTTCATATTAGCAGACACTTCTTCGTAATTTGTATGAGCACCGCCTGTCGGTTCTTTGATTTCTCCGTCAACGACATCAAATTTCATTAAGTCTTTTGCTGTAATTTTTAAAGCATCGGCAGCGTCTGATGCTTTAGAAGCATCACGCCATAAAATAGAAGCACAGCCTTCAGGTGAAATAACAGTGTAATAAGCATGTTCAAGCAAAAATACTTTATCAGCAACGGCTAATCCCAAAGCCCCGCCTGAACAACCCTCGCCTGTAATAATAGCAATAACCGGAACTTCCAGCTTTGCCATATCTCTAAGGTTAACTGCAATTGCACCGCCCTGATTTGTTTCTTCTGCGCTTATCCCCGGATAAGCCCCCGGAGTATCAATCAAAGTTATAATAGGAAGATTGAACTTGCTTGCATGCTTAAATAATCTTAATGCTTTTCTGTAACCTTGCGGCTGAGGCATACCAAAGTTGTATTCAAGGTTTTCTTTAGTAGATTTACCCTTCATAGTTCCGATAATCATAACAGGTTTACCGTCAATTTTAGCTAAACCGCCGATTATAGCTCTATCATCCATACCTTCTCTGTCACCGTGAAGTTCAACAAAGTCTTCACAAATGTTATTTACGTAATCCAAAAAGTTTGGTCTTTCAGGATGTCTTGCAATCTGCAACTTTTGAGATGGTTTCAAGTTAGAATATAACTCTTTTCTGTAATCTTGAGCTTGTTGTTCAAAAGTTTCAATTTCTTTATTAAGATCCATGCCTGACTCCACACTTATTTTTTTTAATTCTTCAATTTTTTCTTGAATTTCTATAATAGGTTTTTCAAAATCCAAAACTGCTGTCATTATTATACACCTCTTACTTTGCACACTTGTGCATATCTAAAATCTTAGCTAAAGTATCTCTCAATTTTTTACGTGAAGATACTACATCCACCTGACCGTATTTCAACAGGTATTCTGCTGTTTGGAAGTCTGACGGTAATTTTTGTCTGATAGTTTGTTCTATAACACGACGTCCTGCAAAACCTATTCTTGCGCCTTGTTCTGCTACGATGATATCACCAAGCATACCAAAACTTGCAGTAACACCGCCGAATGTCGGCTCTGTTAAAAGGTTAATATATAAAAGACCTTCATCATCCAGTCTTGAAACCGCACATGAAGTTTTTGCCATTTGCATTAAGCTTAAAGCACTTTCCTGCATTCTTGCACCGCCTGATGAGGTAATAGCAAGAACAGGGAGTCTGAGTTCAATAGCTTTTTCTATAATTCTTGTTACTTTTTCGCCTACAACACTTCCCATAGAACCGCCCATATAATCAAAGTCCATAACGGCAGCTGCGACTTTGTTGCCTTCAATAGATGCAATTCCTGTTATAACCGCATCATCAAGACCTGTTTTTTTATTGGCTTTTTCAAGTCTGTCTTTATAAGATTCCGTATCTACAAATTCCAGCGGATCAGTAGGTTTAATTTCAGTAAATAATTCTTCAAAAGAATTTTCGTCAAACAACTGATTAATGCGTGTTCTTGCATTTATTCTGAAATGGTAATCGCACACAGGGCAAACCATATCATTTTTAACTAAATCTTCTTTCAAAAGCTGAGCATCGCAGTGCACGCATTTAGTCCATAAATCAGGATCCATTTCAACTTCGACTTTTGCTTCTAATTCGCGTCGCTGAATTTGAGCCTCTTTACGTTTTTCAAACCAATCTTGAACTGTCATATTATATATCCCTTAAATAAATCATTTAATACAAAACCATTATACTCTAAAAAAATTTTATAGCAATTTTTTACATTCCACATTTACAAACTACACATTAGCAGGTAAAATTTATTTCTTTTTATTGATAAAGAATTTTTTCATTTCATCGGAAATTTGAACATTTTGCAAAGCCATGTGATACTTGCGCAGGTTAGCAAGAGTTTCCTGTTCTTCAAGCAAATCACGTTTAGGAATTTTTACGGAACTTTTAACCTTTTCAAACTCACTTGGTGTTTTTTTATTTATAAATTTTGTAATAATTTCGTCTATATCACTTCCTCCAATCCCGTATCTTGAAGCAACTTCTGCTGTTGTAGCACCTTGAGGAAGCGAATAAAGCCAGTTAACGGTTAAGACATCTCCCTGCGATATAGAATTAACACCTCTCTGGTGAGGCGTATACATGATATCGGCTTTATTATGACTGTGACCAAGTCCGATAGCGTGACCTATTTCATGCAAAATAGTATGATAAACTTCACTTTCATCCATGTAATCGGCATGCACAAGTCCTTCTGTTAAACCAATTGCAACTTCCGCGCCGTATAATCTGTTGGCACCGTCAAAAGAGAAATAACAATGACCTAACGCTTTACGTTCAACACGTTTCCAGTCAATATTAACATTTGACTCTAACAAAGTATTAACAACTTTAAAAGAGATTTTACCTCTTGTCGCTTTCTGCCATTCCTCTAAAGCACGAATTACCATATGTCGGTACTTCATATCCTGCCCTTGCTTTGAATAAAAGTTCATAGGCGCAATATATACGTTAAGCGGCATAAAAGTCCAGCGCATTATGCGACCGTTTTTTAAAGATTCAGCAACATAAGTGTGTTTTTGCATATTTTTATTATATAATAAAAAGTAAAGAAAAACTATATTCGTTTATATAGCGACTTATGATTAACAGACTTAGGAGAGAAAACTATGAACATTATGCAAATGATGAAACAAGCACAAGGCTTGCAAAAAAAACTAAAAGATACACAAGAAGAATTGGCAAATCTTGAAATTACAGGAGAATCTGCAGGCGGTTCGGTTAAAGTTATCTGTGACGGACAAGGCAAATTCAAATCAATTAAACTTTCTGCCGAAGCTATTAATCCTGAAAACCCTTCATCAGTAGATGCTGATACTGTGGAAATGTTAGAAGATATTATTTCTTCAGCTATTATGCAGGCAAGCGATAAAGCTTCCAAAACTATGGAAGAAAAAATGAAAGCTGTAACAGGCGGTATTAATATTCCTGGATTAAACTTCTAATATGATATACCCAAAATCAATAGCAACACTTATAGAACACTTTCAGAAATTTCCGTCTGTGGGTCCGAAATCGGCGCAGCGTATGGCATTTTATTTATTAAGAATGCCTATGAATGAAGTTGAAAAATTTGCACAAAGCATGATTGATGCAAAAGCAAACACTAAAACCTGTGAAGTTTGTTTTAATCTTTCTGCATCAAGTCCATGCGAAATATGCAGTTCTCACCAGCGTGACCGCTCAATTATATGTATTGTTGCGGAAACAAAAGATTTAATTGCTATTGAAAAGACTAATGAATTTAAAGGGCTTTATCACGTTTTGCAAGGATTAATCTCTCCTATGGACGGCATTGGTGCTGACGATATAAGAATTAAAGAACTTCTAACACGTCTTACCAACGAGGAAGTCAAAGAGGTTATCCTTGCATTAAGTCCTTCTGTTGAAGGCGAAGCAACCAGCCTTTATTTAAGCAAACTCATTAAACCTTTCGGAATAAAGATTTCCCGTATTGCATTCGGACTTCCTGTCGGCGCAGATTTGGAATATGCCGATGAAATAACCATAGCAAAAGCTATTGAAGGCAGACGAGAACTTTAACTACTCTCTGTTAGTTATTATTTTATTCAAATCAACACCGCCCTTTTGGGCCATACTTTTGCCGACAAAAAAGAATGAATCGTCTGTTGATGATTTAGTCGCCGTATGCATTGCGAATACATCGTATCCCCATTTATTAGGACCTTTTTTACCATTGACATCAAAAATAATAATTCTAGGTAAAGACATTCCGCTGTAATTCATAAGAATTTCACCGCTTGCCAGAACATAAGCTGAACTTTTATTCATAAGCGCGGATGATGCGTAACCATCCTGTCCTACTAATTTTTTATTAAAATCTTCATCGGATATATTTTCATTTCCTTCTTTTATAATATCATCTAAGCCGGAATATTTAGGAATACATCCGTTATCATAAGCTTTATTCTGACAAGTTTTTATAACTTTTAAGTTAGATAAAAATATACTTTCAAAATCCTTACATTCTGCGGTAGCACCGCAAACATCAGATGCCAGAGGGCTTCCGTCAGCCATTTGATACTCTAAACAACTTTTACCGTCACTGCTGTATCTCACACAACTGTGAGGCTTACAATTTGACGGATACCAATAATAACATGCAGGCTTACATCCGTATTTTTCTACTGACAAAGTCAATGCTTGAGATAACATAGAGTAAGTCTTTTTAGCTTGATTACTATAAACTGTCTTTTGATAATTTGAAATCAAGACAGGCATAGTCATTGCAGCAACCACACCAATAATACCGAGAGTAATCAAGACTTCAGCAAGTGTAAAACCTTTACGGTTGGAGCTTAAACGGTTGCCCCCCCCCCGACATAACTAATTTTTTTCATAAATTGCTTCCTTTCTT
>UNSJ01000047.1 GCA_900548405.1 Candidatus Gastranaerophilales bacterium
TCAATTTCTAATTATTTTATAACTGATAATTATTTTGCAGGGCGTGTTGAAGCTAATGAAGGCATACCGGGCGGTATTGTTTCAGGCGGTTATATTGATAACAAAGATAATTATAAAAGTGTATTAAATAAGTCTTGTGATACGGAATATTTTGATATGGATGTTCTGGGCTCTTGGGATATTCAAGAGGTTTATAAGGCAGAAAACATAATTGAACATACAATTGCTAAACCATAACAAAAATGTCAGGTATAACCTGACATTTTTTTAGTTTTTCTTTTTAGGATTTTTGTTATGTCTTGCTTTTCCGTTATTTTTTCTTGGCATATTAGGAGTTGAAAAAGATGTTTGAATACGTTTTACGCTGTAAACATCAGGGATTGCCTGAATACTCAAAATAACTTTTTTTAAGGTATCAATATTATCAAGTTCCATACCAAGCTCAATTATACCGACCTTACCGCTTTTTGATTTAACATTTGCATAAGTAATATTAGTATTGTTATCTGAAACGGCTGCAATAATATCTTTTAACAAACCGAGTTTTTCGGCTGTTTCAACACGTATTGTTGTTGTATATGTTTTATTTGTGTTATCTCCTGACCATCTTATATCCATTAATCTTTCAGGTTCTATATGTTCAAGAGTCTGGCAGTCCATTCTGTGAACCGTTACACCTTTAGCCCTTGTAACTACGCCTACAATAGGTTCACCAGGAATAGGCGAACAGCATTTTGCAATTGAATATAAAAGACCTTCCAGACCAATAATGTCTTTTTCCGATTTCTTTCTTGAAGAATTGTGGAATGTTGCTTCAGGAAGCCTTTGAGGCTCAGGTTTTTTAAGCTTATTAATAATTTTATTAACCGTAGTTTCGCCGTAACCCAATGCAGCAAATAAATCTTCTGCTGAAACATAATTCATTACTTTTGCAATTTTTTCAAATTCACCTGATTTAGTATATTCGTCAAATACAGCTTTTGTAAGTTCGTGTTCAAGATTTGAACGTCCTACTTCAATATGTTCTTCACGATTGTTTTTCTTAAACCACTGCTTAATTTTTGAAGACGCCTGTTTTGTTACAACGAAATTAAGCCAATCAAGGCGCGGTGCAGGTGTTTTTGACGTTAGGATTTCAACAATATCGCCGTTATGAAGCTTTGTATAAAGCTGTGCTATTCTTCCGTTTACAAGCGCGCCGACTGTTTTGTTACCTACTTCGGAGTGAATTCTGTATGCAAAGTCAACGGGAGTTGCGTTCATAGGGAGGTCAAAAACATCGCCGTTAGGCGTAAATACAAATACCTGATCGGAAAATAAATCTATTTTAACCGAATTAACGTAATCTTCTGCTGATGCAACGTCTTTGTCATATTCAACAAGTTTTCTCATCCATGAAAACTGCATATCAGTCGGATTATTTGCTTTTTGAGAACCCTTTTCTTTATATCTCCAGTGAGCTGCAATCCCGTATTCTGCAACATCATGCATTTCCCATGTTCTGATTTGAACCTCAAGCGGTTTAGAACGCGGGCCAATAACTGATGTATGCAAAGATTGGTACATATTGCCTTTTGGCATTGCAATGTAATCTTTAAACCTTCCGGGTATAGGTTTAAATTGTGAGTGGATTAAACCTAAAACTTCATAACATTCTTTTTCAGTATCAACGATTACGCGCACTGCCGTAATGTCATATAAATCGTGAAAAGCAATATTTAATCGTTTCATTTTGCTGTAAATACTGTAATAATGTTTTGCACGGCCTGTAATTTGTGCATTAATGCCGCTTTTTTTTACGTCTTGCGAAATTTTATCAATAAGCAGTTTTACAGTTTCTTCACGTTCAGCTTTTGTTTGAGAAACAAGTTGTGCAATTTCAAAATATTTATCGGGTTCTAAATATCTTAAAGATAAATCTTCAAGTTCGGCTTTAATTCTTCCAATCCCCAAACGATTTGCAAGCGGAGCGAAAATATCAAGAGTTTCACGTGCAATTTTCTGTTGCTTGTTTACTGCCATAAAGTTAAGGGTACGCATATTATGAAGTCTGTCGGCAAGTTTAAGAAATACAATTCTAATGTCGCTTGCCATAGCAATAAATAGACGACGGAAATTTTCAGCCTGTCTTTCTTCTTTTGATTTAAACTGAAGTTTACCGAGCTTTGTAACCCCTTGAACAAGAGTTAAAACATCTTTGCCAAAGAGTTTTTCAATTTCTTCGGGCTGCGTGTCTGTGTCTTCTAAAATATCATGTAAAAATGCTGCCATCAGCGTGTGAGAATCCACTTTTAAACCGACTAAAATTTTTGCAACTTCAACTGGGTGAATAATATAAGGTTCTTCTGATATTCTGTACTGCCCCTCATGAAGTCTTTTGGCAAACAAATAAGCCTTTTCAATTTGTTCAATTTCTTCAGGATCTCTATTTTGCTCAATAAGCTGTTTTTTTATTTCTTCAAAAAGTGGTTTTTCAGACATGATATAATCATAATACAGATTTTATTTGTATTTTTCAAGTAAAATATATGAATTTCATACATAAGGATTAATAATATGCTTAGAGAAACAAAAGACGGAATAGTTATAACTTTGAAGATTTCACCGAACGCATCCAAAAATGAAATAATAAAATCAGAGGAAGGTTTAAAAGTTAAGATTACTGCTCAGCCAATAGACGGCAAAGCAAATAAAGCATTAATCGAGTATTTGTCTAAACAGTTAAAAATACCTAAATCGTCAATTGAAATTTTAAAAGGAGAAACTTCAAAAGAAAAGACTGTTTTGATTAAGCCGCGAACTCAGGAAGATATTGATAAAATCAAAACTTTTGTAAATTAAATTTAACAATTAACAAAAAAGAATATTTACGTGTTTTAATCAAAGTACAATAAAAATTTAAGGAGTTAAAATGAAAATAGCTAACATTCAGTCTTATAATTTTAATGCAATGAACTGTGATTCGAATAAAGCAAAGAATAAAACAGCGTTTACTGCTCAAATTCCTGCTCAAATAGAAAGAAAAGTTTTAACAGAATCTGTTGAAAACGGTTCTAAATTTTTATCAGCTGTAAAAGCTCAATTAACAAATATACGTAAATGGGGAAAACCGAATACAGTATTAAATGAAGCTTATGATTTAGAAAGAGGAACTGCTTCAATAGGTATTGATAATTTTTCGATATCAAAATCATACGGTATGGACCTTCCTAATAAATCAACTTTAGTTGAAACTATAATGTCTTTAAAAGAAAAAGATATTATTAATGCGGAAAAAGAACTTGAAAATATTGTTGATAATAATAAAACAGACTTGATTATGAAAGCTTTTGATAATCCTAAATTAATGAAGAAAATTACGGGAAAAGTTAATCCGGATAATAATGAATTGGCAGCCGCTATTGACAAATTGCCTGAAGAAAGAATAACAGAACTGCGCTTTGGTTTGGATGAACCATCAAAGTATACTCTTTCAGATGATATAATTCATTTTGATTTTCCGGAAGCTTAATCTTGCAAAATAAATTTGTTTCAGTTAGTATAATTTACAGGGAAAAATAATGATTAAAAACAATTCTTTAAAATTGCATCATATCCATCATCATAGCAACCTTGAAAGGCTATGGAATTGATGGTACACGCTTTTAAAGAATAAAAATAAATTCAATTCTTATAAAAATAGTCTTTCAGGGAGCAAGAGAAGCGTGGGGGACTATTTTTTTTGAGCGCGCCGCTCAATCGGTTACACTTGAGTTTAGTGGAACTTTAAGTGTAAAAGTCAAAAGAGAATTGGAGAAACAAGAAAAATGATAATAACAAATATAATATCAGCCATAGGAAATAATAACAGCATATACCCCTTAATCGTTCGTGACTGCGGCATAGAAGTCCCGACAAAAATTGCGCTTACATATAATCAAAATAAAAAGGAATCTGAAGGGATTGCATATCTGGCTGCTAGAGAAAGATTTTTGGACGAGTATGCTACTTCTGCTGTATGGCTCGGCGGTATTCCTCTTATAGGCTGGATGTGCGACAAAGTTATTGAGAAAAAAGGTTTGAGTCCGAAAGTTAATCTTAAACTTTTTAAAGAAGAAGCAGGTGTTCAGGGGATAGATTATAATATTAAAAAATTCAAAGACATAGCACCGCAAGCTGTAAAAGATTTAATGGAAGCTAAGAAAAATAAAAAACTTTATGAAAAACTTCTTGCAGGCAAGTTTATAGCTTCTACAACTATTCCTATTTTATTTATGGGATTTATACTTCCAAAGTTGATATTTGCATCTTCTGCCAAAAAGATTGATAAGCTTAGAGAAAAAGAAGCTCAAAATAAAAAAACAGCTTTGCAGCCAAACTTTTTGGAAAAAGATAAGTTTTATAAAAATAAAGATGTAACATTTACGGGAAACTGGATTACAAAAGCCGCTAATTTTACTACACAGGACAAAATGGCTGTAACAGACGGAGGGTATGCAATAGGTCGTGTCACAACAGCTCGTAATAAGAATGAATCTTTTGACCTTGCATTTAAAATGGCGGGCATGATGTTTTTAAACTTTGTGGCTCCGAAATGGATTGAAAAAGGATTAAACAAAATGACAGGTGTAGAGCTTGATCCTCTTGTTTTGGCTGATAAGGATTTTGTAGAACAGGTTAATGCGGGTAAATTAAAACTTCCTGAAAGTGATTCTGCTGAAAACCTTTTAAAATTTGTAGATAACGTTAAAAACAAAGATAGTATTTTTATTCAATATGCAAAAAAATTCGGAAAAATTCAAATGCTTGAAAACGGTGTAAGAGATCCCAGAGCGTATGTTGATATTAAACAACTAGGTAAATTCAGAAATGATTTGGAAGCTTTTCAAAGCAAAGCATCAAAACTAAATTTGAATGACTTTAAAGCCTTTATTAAAAAAGCAAAAATTGCCAAATCTGCAAATATATTAACCAACGTTGCTTTAAGCAGTGCTCTTCTTGCTTACGCATTGCCGAAAGCTCAATTTGCATTCAGAAAATTCATTACAGGTTCTGATTTGGAACCGGGATTGGCTCCGGCAGAAAAAATTGTTGATAATAAAGCATAAAAAAAGACCTCTTATATAGAGGTCTTTTTTTATATGATTAAACCATTGCGATTTCTTTAGGCTCCATATAAACAACTTGGTTGTTGTCCATAGAGTGATCTACATCAGGCAGGATTTCATTTTTAATGCTTGCTAAATCCTGTTTCATTAATCTTCTTGGAGAACCTTCGTCCAATGAGTGATTTCTTAAAAGATAAGAAGGGTGGAATATAGTAATTGCTCTATATTCTTTGCCGTCAACAGTAATGTTCATCCATTGACCTCTAACTTTAGAGATTGTTTGTTTTTTGTCTAATTCAATGAAAGATTTTAATGCAGTAGCTCCGCAAAGAACGATAGCTCTGGGATTAATAATATCAATTTGAGCTTCCAAAAATTTTCTGCAAGAAGCTTTTTCAGAATCTGTCGGAACTCTGTTTTCAGGAGGTCTGCATTTAACTGTATTTATGATATAAACATCTTCTTCTCTGGAAATACCGGCTTCTGCAAGAAAGTCGTTTAAAAGCTGTCCTGCTCTGCCAACAAAAGGTCTACCTGTTTCATCTTCCATTTCACCCGGTGCTTCACCTATAAGTACGATTTTAGCAGTGGACGGATTTCCGTCAGAAAAAACTATGTTATTGCGTGTTTTTCCTAAAGCACAAGCTGTGCAGCTTTCACACTTTGATCTTACTATCTCCAGACAATCTTTCTTCATTTTCTACTATCTCCTCGTTATTTTTAAATAAACCTACATTGTATTTCTTACAATATCTTTTTAGTTCTTTCATGATTACATCAGATAACATGAACACTGCTATTAAGTTTGGCACAGCCAAGAACAAAGTAAATGCATCAGATAGATTAATTATACTTTTAAAGTTCATGGCAGAACCTATTATTATGAATATACAATATATAACCTGAAAAGTCCTTGTTGTCAATTTAGAATTGCCGAAAAGATAGTTCCAGGCTTTAACCCCGTAATATGAGCCGCAAAGCATTGTAGACAGTACAAAACAGCTTGCCATAAATGTTAATAAAATAGGGAAAAACGGACAAACACTGCCAAAAGCTTTAGATGTCAATTCAATACCTGCAATCCCTGTGGTGTGTAAGTATTCGCCTGAAACAACAATAACAAAAGCTGTTGCAGATCCTACGATTACTGTATCTACAAAAGGCTGGAGCATGGCAATGAAAGCCTGTGCGACAGGGTTGTTTGTTTTGACAGCGGAAAATGCGATAGGAGCAGTTCCTAAGCCTGATTCATTCGCAAACATTGCACGTCTGAATCCCCAAAGCATGCACATCATCCAACCGCCTGCCATTGCTTTAGGTGAAAAAGCTTCCTTTAAAATTACAGCAATTGTATGAGGAACATGGTGAATGTTTAAAAGACATACAGCAAACGCAGTCAAAACATAAAGAGTACACATGGCAGGAGTTACTTTTGAAGTAAATTTCCCGATTGCTTTAATTCCGCCAATTATGGTGAAATAGGTTATAACTGCAACAATAAGTCCCAAAAGCCAGCTTTGGTCCGCAAAGAAACTTCTGCTTCCCCCTGTAACTTCCGTAATCTGTGTTGTCATTGCGTTTATTTGAAATAAATTCCATCCGCCAATCATTGCAAAAATACAGCAAACAGCATAAATTTTTGAAAGATGAGGTGCAAATTTCCCGATATATTTATTGTTTTTTAAAGCTCCTTCAATATAATACATAGGACCGCCGTCAGTTGTTCCGTCAGGGTTAATTTTTCTGAATTTAAGTCCCAATAAAACTTCGGCAAATTTAAGAGCCATTGAGAAAAAGCCTGCCATTATCATCCAAAAGATTACACCCGGACCGCCTATTGAAACAGCTGCCGCAGAACCTGCGACATTGCCTATTCCTGCAGAAGCTGAAATAGTAGCGGTTAGAGCCTGAAAAGATGAAACTTCCCCTCTTTTCTTTTTTACACGAATATCTTTATGCTCATAATTTTTGGTAATAAGTTCTAATGCGTGTTTAAATCCCCAGATTCCGATAAATCTTGTACGTATTGTAAAATAGAACGCAGCAATCATTAACAGGGCTACCAAAAATTCAATTTTCACTCCGTGAATAGTTACTGAGCTGAATATTATCCCTGAAATTTTATCGGCTATTGGTGATAAAAGTGTATCTATCGCTGTGTCTAAGTTCATTTCAGTATGATTTTAACATAAACAAAGATATATTTGTAATTATTTTAAATTTTTAAAGTAATTTATATCTGATAAAGCATAGTATGCGCATGTAATTCCGTTTAAATCAGAATTGGATGTCTTCGAACATAAAGCTTCTTTACTTTCTGCATAATAAGTACTTTCTGCGCCCATAGGCAATACTTTTCCTTCTTTTGTCAATTGAAACGTAAATAAATCATATCCCATCTTATTTGGTCTTTTCATATATCCGTTTACATCTATTGTTACAAGAATTCCAACTGTTTCTGATTGGCTCCCTTCTTCAAAAAGGAAAGTTGTTCCATCTGCTGTGATAAATCCGGCATCATCAATATAAGACCTGCTTAATGTTCCTCCCCTATAATTTTTGTAATAACTGAAGCTCCCGTCTGTATCTTGTAAAATGCATCCTCTATTGCCGTTTATACTTCCGCAGTCTTGGAGCACGTTATACTGTTCTGCAAGTTTATAGTGAAATTTATATTGGTAATTTTCAGAATCTATCGGCAATTCATCATTATATTTTACCCTTAATACTGCTTGCTGCAATGCCGAATATTGTTTCTTAAAGAGAGCTTCAAACTCTTTTTTGTTGGAGTTGTTTATCATACTCGGCAGAGTTAATGCCGCAACAATTCCTATTATTCCTAAAGTTATCAATACTTCAGCCAATGTAAAACCCTTTTGCATAAAATTTAGCTCCTCAATTATTAATCTGTTGATATTATAACATACTATATAGTAATTTTCAATACGTTCAATTAAAACATAAAGTAATTGACAATATTAAAAAAGGTAATTAAATGAGCGAAATTAAAAAGAAACTGGGTAAAAAAATAAAATATTATAGGGAGCAAAAAGGGCTTACTCAGGAAGAACTTGCTGAAAAGCTTGATTTTAATTGCCGTTCTCTATCATTTATTGAATGCGGTACCAATTTCGTAACGGCAGATACGCTTGAAAAGCTCTGTTTAGCTTTATCTGTTACGCCGAAGCAGCTTTTTGATTTTGAATTCTATCCTGAAAATCCTGCTGATATGAAAAAAGAGCTTTCTCAAATGATTGATAATAATAATGAGAAATTAGCTGATATTTATAATATTCTAAAAGGTTTTTTGAGTTAATTTATTAACATACAATCGCCGTAAGAGAAAAAGCGGTATTTATTTTCAATTGCTTCTTTGTAAGCTTCAAATATAAAATCTTTTCCTGCTAAAGCGCTAACAAGCATCAAAAGTGTTGATTTTGGCAGGTGAAAGTTTGTTATTAAGTTATCTATTACTTTAAACTCATATGGCGGATAAATAAACAATTCAGAATGGTCATGGCACGGTTTTATACATCCGAATTTTTGAAAAGCAGTTTCAAGAGTTCTGACAGTTGTTGTGCCGACTGCAATAATCTTTTTCCCTTCGCGTTTTGCACGGTTAATTTGTTCTGCAGCTTTTTCTGAGATTTCAAAGGTTTCCGAATGCATTTTATGCTCAAGAACATTTTCACACTGAACAGGTCTGAATGTCCCAAGACCGACATTTAAGGTGACATAAGCAAGTTCTACGCCATTTTCTTGAAGCTTTTGAAGAATTGCCTGAGTGAAATGTAATCCTGCTGTTGGAGCGGCAACGGAACCTTCATCTTTAGCGTAAACTGTTTGATAACGTTCAAAATCAAGTTTTTTTAAATCTTCGTCAGGTAATTTTCTTTCAATGTACGGCGGCAGTGGAATATTACCGTTTCTGTGAAGTATCTCAAGAACGTTATCTCCCTCAAAAATTAATTCAACAAGCCATTCTCCGTTTTCTTCCAAACGTTTAATTGCACGAACTGATAATTCTTCGCTGATTTTAATAATCGTGTCAGGCTTTATTCGTTTTGAAGGCTTTATTAAAACATCCCAGCAATTATTTCCCTGGTTTTGAAAGTTAGCTTGTTTTAACAAAAACACTTCTATCTTTGCCCCTGTGTCTTTGTGCCCGATAAGACGCGCCGGCAGAACTTTTGTATTATTCATTACAAGAAGCGTGTCTTTGCCTATCAAATCCACAATATCGTAAAAATGTTTATGAGAAATGGTTCTATCCTTTCGGTTTAGAACCATCATTCTCGAATTATCTCTTTTATCCGCAGGCATCTGCGCAATCAATTCTTCAGGTAAATTGTAATCATATTCAGATAAAAGCATTTTATTTCTTTCGTTTTCAATTAGTCTTTCGGCTGAATTTTCTTAGCATCTGCAACATCGGAATCGTCAGCTATTATATTAGCACGTTCTTGTTCTTTATCGATTTGTTTGTTAACAATAACAGTCTGCAAGATTTGAATAATATTGCTTGTTACAAGGTATAATAAAACACCTGCTGGAATCGGGATTATCACAAAAGTACCGATAATCATAATAGGCATAAATGTTCCCATTGATTTTTGAATAGCTTCCTGTGTCGGATCAAGCTGAGAATCCTTGCTTTTTTGTGAAGCCATCATTACTTTTTGTGACGCAAACATTGTAAGCGCAAATAAAGCAATCAGAACAAATACATCCCAGTGGAAAGACCTGGAAGCGGCTGTTGTCGGAACAGATGCTGCTAAAACGGTTCCCTGTTTTGTAAATGTTACATTTTCAATTTCCTTATTTGTCATATCTGTAACAGCTATTTCAGCTTTTTGAATCTGGTCAAGCTGTGCAAATTTTAAGTTTAAATGATCTAAGTCGATTTTAAAATCAATATTTTCACCCGGTTTAAAATCGCCTTGAATTTCAATAGCTTTGTTAGGATCTTTAACTTTAACATTTTCAATAGTTTCATCAGGAAGATAAACAGTTGCAGTTTTGCCGAGTACAAAAGTATCATTTTGAGAAACACCGAAAGTGCCGTCATAAGAACGTCCGGCAGTAGCTCTCAATGTAGTATCAAGTCTGCTTAAGAATCCGAATGAAGTATCACCTGCAATTTGAATAAACTGCGGGCTCATTAAAGCTGTGTATAAAAGAATAAAAATAGGTAATTGAATTAATAACGGAAGGCATCCGCCCATAGGATTAAACTTATTTTCTTTGTAGAATTCCATAAGTTTTTGCTGCATTTTTTGCGGATCGCTTTTGTATCTGTCCTGAATAGCCTTAATTTTAGGCTGCATAGTCTGCATCATTTTCATAGAGCGTTGTTGTGAAACGTTTAAAGGCCACATAGCCAATCTGACAACCACAGTTAATAATATAATTGCGATACCGTAATTTCCTGCAACAGAAGCCAATGCTTTTAATGCTTCAATAGTTAAAGTTGTAAAATCCAATTTCCCTAATCCTCATTTAATAGTGTAAAATCTCTCTTTTAAAAGTTTATTATAAAAGAAAAGTCAAGTCAATTAATTGTTAATAACAAAAAAAGATTGACAAAAGTCAATCTTTTAAAATGGTCGAGATGATAGGCTTACTGTAGGCGAAACGAAGTTTAGCCTTACGGGAGCGAATGCAACTTGCCGCCATTCTTGTATAATTAGAATGGCGTGCATGGTGCCACGATGTAATTGTGGCAGACCGACAGATAACAAAAAAAGATTGACAAAAGTCAATCTTTTAAAATGGTCGGGATGACACGATTTGAACGTGCGACCCCCTCGTCCCAAGCGAGATTTGGGATATATTCTTTATTACTCTTTAACGTCTGTAAACGCAATTATAATAACGTTTTTCGGATTTCTACTTCGCTTAATTACGTCTGTGAATTTTTAAAAGTTTTAATGTCAATTACATAATAATTACATAATGGATTTTATTTTGAGCGAGTAATAATATTCTATTAATCTGTTACTGGTATGTATGCAGAATACTGTAATAATCCATTTTGACCTACTGTTTCTAAATACCTTATTCCAGAAAAACACTTTTTATTATTTTCTATTAATTTATTTATGCAATTATGTTTTATTGGAGAGAAAATATATTTTTCGGCTGTAATTATAGTTCTCCGATTTAAACTAGATACTTCATCTTTGCTTAATTCCTTATAAGAAGGAATACGTTTTTTAGTACATATTAAGCCAAAATTTTTATCTAAAGGTATGAAAATTTCTAAGCCTTGAGTGCTTAACCCAACGCCCCTGCCAGAATTATAATTTTGGCAGTAATAAGAAACAGGAGCATCAGAGCAAACAAATGGATAATTATCTGGAGCCTTTACAAGTGAAAAATTCATACTCATTATTAGATAAATAGCCTTTTCATTTGCAATAGATTTTAGCATTTGAGAAATAGGTAAGTTATTGTTTACAGTTAATCTAAAATTATCTTTAAAAGTTCCAGATAGCCCCATGTTATTTTGAGAAAATGTCATTTCCGTAATAGTTGCTAACATTCTTTCAAAGTGCTTTTTTAATGCTTCGATATTTTGTGGAACTCTTGCTTTCATTAAAAGTATCATTATTGCAAGAAGTTCTTTATTCTCATCTAGAATTTGTTTGTTATGTATAACCTTATGAATATTTTGGATAACATCACTTTCAATCATTGACAACATTGTTTCTATACTTGTTCTATCATAAGAATCTTCTATTTTTATTTTATGAAAATCTTTTTCACAAGCAGTATCTTTAATTGCAGAAATATAAGGAGCTTTCAATGGTTCATCTTTTATGTAAACAAAGATTTTAGGAACTTTTTTATTTCCATATTGAAAACCTTTGAGATAAGATTGTTGTATATAATGTTTTTTAGGTTCTTTTTTCTTCTCTTGCATTGATAATAATCTCTTTGGGTTTTAATAATACTCTCATATTACTAATCTTTTGAAGTTAGGTCAATGTTACTAAAAGTTATTATGTTTATTTGCATATGTATTGTTTATTATATCTTCAATTTCTTTTTCTGTAATTAATGGTACATCTGTAGCATTAAAAGAATAAGGATTACTATAATACTTATTGTAATAGGTAATTACCCACATTACTTTCTGTATTATTCTTTGATTATTAGTGTATTTCTTCAACATATCTAATAAGCTATTTCTAAATCCTACACAAGACATGGCTGAACAATAAAGAAAACTATTTAAATAGTATTCACCATCAGTATCTTGATAACAATACTGAGGTATTACCCTTTGTATTTGCTTTTGCACGATAATTCTAGGATAAATGGCAACATTTTCTTCAATATTTACGGCTTCTACTAATGCTTTTCCGTACACAAATTTTTCATCATGGTAAAAATCTCCTTCCACAATAGCACCACGCATTAGATAACCATCCCCTAAGATTTCTGTTTGAATATTGCCTGCAATATTTAATAACTTTGTAAGTTTATCAACTCTTTTTTTATCATTAGAGTTAAGCTTAATTGCTATTAATATGTTATCTGAAAAGAATTTTACAACAACATCTTGTTTAGAAAATATTTGTGCCATTTCGGCTTCACAAATTGCATCTTCAAAAAACATGTTAAGATGGTTCAAAAAAATATTTTCAGAATCTTTGTAGATTAAATTCTTTCCCCCAAGTATATCTAGATATGCAATACAATACTTTGACTGTTTATAATTTGTTTTAGGTTCTCGCATTCCTGCCGTTCTAATTACCATTTATTACCCATTAAGTATCCTACTTTCATTATATTAACATAAAGAATCCTAAAATAACCTTATGATATAATAAAGGCTATGGATACAGATTTTCTTAAAAATTTCCCTAAAGAATGTGATAATGCAATTTCGACTAAAAACATTGAGAAAGTTGATGCGTTAATTGAAAAGCTCAAGGAATTAGAGTCAAGATTAGAAAGAAGTCCTCTATTAACTCAACTATGGTATTGTATTTCAAACTTATACTCTACAAAAGCAGCTATTTATAATGAAGATGCAAAACTTTGGAGAAATAAAAAATTTCCTACAAATGCTGTTCAATCTTTGAACTATATAAGAAGAGCCTTTAATGAATATATACAAAATGGCAATAGCAATATGTGTTTTGAAATACAAACAAATCTAGCAAATCTATATCATGGTTTTTGTCGAGATATTGAAGCTAACTACTTTTTGACATTTAACTATAATAATGTGATTTACTCTGATTCTATATTTGTTGCCCCATTTAACAAAGCTAAAAATCTTATGGAATTAAAAGATTATTTGAATGATAAGCAAGAAGCGAGTTACTATGCATATGAAGCATATAAATTGATTAAACTGTTATCGGAAAATAAAAATAATATTTTTCATGAGGGTATAAAATCCGAAATCACTAAAACTGTTTGGGTAGGTGAATTATTAAATTGGGGTAAAAATATTGAAGAAACAATAATACCTTTTGAGGAAATGACCAAACGAATTAAATATAAAACCAAAGAAGAAGAACTTTACAGAACTTGGAGTGCCGAAAATA
>UNSJ01000048.1 GCA_900548405.1 Candidatus Gastranaerophilales bacterium
ATGATAGGTCAGAGAGAATTTACTAATACCGATGAAACGGCAAAGTTAATCATCAATACATCAGGAACTCGTCCAAGCCATATAGCATTTAAACGTGGAGATACAAATATCGGCTTATTGAGAATGGAAAACAATGCTGTAATGTTAGGTTCATTAAATAACAGCGGTACACTTGGCACATCAGCAGTCTCATTAGGTACCGATACAAAAGCTGACGGATTGGATAGTGTGTCAGTCGGCAGAAGTGCCAAGTCAACTGGAAGTTATTCCGTAGCTGTTGGTAACCTTGCTAATTCTTCTGCGACAGAAACAGTTTCTATAGGCGATTCCTCATTAGCTTCAGGCAGCGGCTCATTGGCATTGGGAGCCATGTCACAGGCAACAGGTTCCAATTCGGTAGCGGTTGGTATAGGTGATGACTCCATAAGTATATCAGGAAGTGAAGCAGTAGGAATAGGCTATCAGGCAGTATCGACAGGTTCGCATTCAACGGCAATCGGTCGCATAGCATCAGCCACCAACACAAATGCGTTAGCAATAGGTAATTCTTCCGAAGCAAGTGAAGAAAACGCAATAGCTATAGGTGATGCCCGTGCAACAGGCTTAGGCAGTGTAGCAATCGGCGATGCAGCCAATGCATTATCTGATTATGCTGTTGCTTTAGGATTAAACACTAACGCTTCAGGGGATCAGGCAATAGCCTTAGGTTACTACACTTCAATGAAAGGCAGTAATTCAATCGGTCTAGGTAACAATGCAAATTCAGAAGTTTCAAATGCTATCGCAATTGGAACTAATGCATCGGTATTGAGAGGCGGTGGTATAGCAATTGGTAATAATGCCCATTCCGGCGCAACAAATTCAACATTATATGGTGATAATGCAATTGCTATAGGTTCAGGGTCAAAGATGGGAAATGATTACGGCGTAGCAATCGGAAACAATTCAGGTCACACTAATAAAGGTATTTATGGTGTTGCAATAGGATATAACGCTTGTCAGTACGTTTCAGGTTCAAATAAAGTTTGTATAGGTGCAAATTCAGGACCAAAATCAGGCTCAGATTGGGCAAAGGATTATACAGAACGTATATTTATAGGAAGCAAATCTAAGTTTAATGATGGTGCAGCTGTATTAGAAGTCCATAACAATTCAGGAAAAATTTGGGATGGAAATGGTAAGTTTGTTACAGCAGACTCAACTGTTGTAATTAACGGCCACCTTGTAGTAAAAGGCGGTATTGTTTCTACTTTATGGCGTAAAGGTGAATCAAATGATGACATTAACCTTTATGGTCGCACAGGCGGTCAGCTTGAACCGTTTGATGCATCAGGTATTATCTCCAGATATGGTTCTGATGATAAAGGTGCTTTCAGAAGCTTTAACGGTAACAAGTTTAATACTGGCAGCTGGGGCTGGTCAGATAAACGTTTAAAATATGTTGGAAAAGAAAATACTTCCGGCCTTGATAAAATTCGTCAATTGAAAGTATTTAATTATACTTTCAAAAAAGATGAAACAAAAACACCAAGAGTAGGTGTAATAGCTCAAGACCTTCAGAAAGTTTTCCCTGATGCTGTTAAAAAGGGCTCTGACGGATTTTTAATAATACGTATGGAAGACATATTCTTTGCAGTAATTAATGCAATAAAAGAACTTGATGCAAGAGTTACTGCTTTAGAAAAAGAAAACCAATTCTTGAAAGAGCAAAACAAAGCTCTTGACGCAAGGCTAAAAGCTGTTGAAGCTAAATTAAAATAAAAACATATTTATAATAATTTAAAAGACCTGTTTTAAACAGGTCTTTTTTATCGTCTAAACAGGAAAAATATTTGTGACTTTTGCAAAATATCCATTAAATGATTGATGTGAAGTTATAAAGAATACACTATTGTATTTATGGGGAAAGCTCATTATTTACAGACTTGAATAAGGGATAGCAGCTTAAATTATGGTAAATGAAAATATCAATTCAATAGACTATAAAGAATTGTACACACAGTACAATTGGTTTAAGAACTCTTATCCGCCTGTTGTACAGCAAGCGTGTGATGAATTTTTCCTGCCGGGTTTTAAGTTTGTATTAATAGGAGTAAGCAAGAATATAAATACGCTTATGGATAAAGATGCTTATTTTGTTACGAAAGTTCGTATTGATAAGCAGCACGATATGTTTTTCAGAAGCTCTGAACGTGCAATAGGTATTATATTAGACAGAGTTTTGGGAAAAGCAGGTAAAAAATTTAATTTGAATAAGCTGACTGATTTAGAAGCAAAAATTATTACCTCATTCAATGATCATATGTTTAATGCGACTTCTAAGTTTCTATCCCCGCCCCCGCCGACATTAAAACGTACAAATTTTGATGTTGTGCATTTGACTTTCCTTATAAGTGATATAGAAAGCGGAGAAGTTGCAAAGTTTATCATAACTTTGCCTGATGTTTTATTAAACCCTGAAACCGTAGCTTCTAAGGGCGACAAATTTGATTACAGCGACTTTGCAACAAGTACTCTTGATGTTGCAGTGAAAATAGGTTCAACAAGGTTTAAACTTATTGATGTTAAAAATATTGAAGAAGATGATATTGTGGTATTTGATAACAGTAATATTAACCACATGTGTCTGAAATTCAGAGATTACGAAAAGGAAATTAATCTGAACCCTAATCTGGGTTTGGTTATACCGGTAGATAACGACGGAGGTAGTGATATGGGAGGAGAGAATACTAATCTTTGGGACAGCATTGAAGTTGAGATGAATGCTCAATTTGATGCCGTTAAAATTACTCTCGGTGAGTTAAAAAAGATTGAAGACGGATTAGTAGTCGATTTGACGTCTATATATAACAACAAAGTAACTTTAAGTGTTGAAAATAAACCGATTGCACGCGGTGAACTTGTTATTGTAAATGACAGATACGGTGTAAAAATTGAAGAAGTTGTCGCAAAAGCTCCTAAGCAGAAAGCTTCTGAAGAAATTCCTCAAGGCGATGATGATTTTTCAGATATGCCTGTGGAAGAAAATAATCAGGTTGAAAGTCCTCAATTTGAGGAAGAACATACAGGAGTTCCTGACGAGGAAGAAGAATTTGATTACAGTGATTTTGAGCTGGAAGATGAAGATATCTAGTCGGATTTGGAGGGATACAAATGAGCGGGTACTTAGTTAATTTTATAGTTTATACAGCGGCAATGATCGGAATTATTTTTCTGGCTTTGTTCGTATATAAAAAATGTTCTTATGCGGGAAATTCCAGGTCAAAATTTTTGAATGTGGAAGACTGTATTAATCTTGCTCCGCGTAAAACTCTTTATGTTATAAGAGCAGGAAAAGAGAGATTTCTCGTAGCATCAGACGTTAATCAGACCTCATTAATCTCAAAACTTGATGAAAATCAGTCTGCTGCAGCTCAAATTGAAAAGATTGAAAGAAGATGCAGTGTAGATGAACTTCCTACAATTGTGGATTTTCCGAAAACACAGCAGCCAAAAAAGGTTTTTAAAAACATAATAAATAATATTTAAATATAAAGGAAAATATAATGGATACAGTTTTAAAAGATATGAATCCCGTATTACAAATGTTGATAGTGATGACTTTGTTCTCGCTAATCCCGTTTGTATTCTGCTGTATGACAAGTTTTTTGAGATTTGTTATAGTCTTTTCTATGCTGAAAACGGCAATGGGTACTCAACAGGTTCCTCCCTCAATCGTTATTATCGGACTGGCAATGATATTAACGTTTTATACTATGGGTTCAACATTCCAAAAAATGTATGAAATGGGCTCTGTGCCGTATCAGAAAAACCAGAACATAGTTGAGGCAATCAACGAAGGTTCAAAACCGTTAAAAGAGTTTATGATGAAGCAGACAAGAGAAAGTGATTTGGCATTCTTTGTTGAGATGTCAAACGGCAAACCTCCGAAAAGTCCTGATGAAATTACAGTATGGCAGGTTGCGCCGGCATTTATAATAAGCGAATTAAAAACAGCTTTTGAAATCGGATTTATTATATTTGTACCGTTTATTGTACTCGACCTTGTTGTGGCAAACATATTGCTGGCTTTGGGGATGTTCATGCTGTCGCCTACGATTATATCTCTGCCGTTTAAACTGTTGATATTTATTGCGGTTGACGGCTGGGCGTTAATAGTTCAGGGGCTCGTGACGAGTTACAATTAATGTAAGAATAACGTAAAGATACAAATCAATTGAAGGATATAAAAAATGGAAGTTTTAGTTGAATATTTAGCAAAAGGCTTTTTGTTGATGCTTACGATATCAATGCCATGCGTACTTGTTGCTGCGGGTATTGGTCTTGTTGTAGGTATTTTACAGGCTGTAACTCAGGTTCAGGAACAAACAATTGCAGCCGCGCCTAAAATTTTGGGAGTATTTCTTGTAATTGTCATAGGCGGAATAGGGTTTATCAACCTTTTGAAAGGCTTTGTAACAGACGGTATGGCTATTGCTTTCAATCTTGTATCAAAAAATGATGCGTATGTTCTGCCTGCTGATTATTATAAGTACACAACACCGTTTGAAAAAGAAATGACAGATAAATTTAAAAATCAGCCTACAATGAACGAATTGATGAAAAATCCGGGTAAAGTTCCGTTCATAGACCAGCAGCAAAAGACAAAATATCTGCCTAGCCCGAGAACTCCAATGCCTAAACCTGATTTTGTAGAAACAAACAAAATTTTAGGAAGATAACTTATGAAAAAAATCTTATCAGCTTTAATAATTTTATTAATCCCCTCTCAAGCATTTGCCTTTGAGGATTATCTTATAATGTCTTCTGTCCCCGTAAAGTCTGTAATATCAGGGGATAATGAAATTATTACCGCTGTTCCTGTTTTTACAATTGACAATTCAAAGCAAACGATTGTTCTAAAAGCTAAAAAGGTTGGAAAAACAGCTTTAACAATAACTTTTCCTGACGGCAGAGAGGTTATTAAGGTTGAGGTTAAACCTGAACAAACTATATTGTCGGAAAATGAAAAGTTTGAGTATATGCTTTTGGACAAGCCCGGAGATGAGCCCGTTGAGATACTTCCTCCGCCGAGTATCAGAGGAGGTAAGTAATTGGAAAATCTCATTAATGAATTAATGAAAATGTTTCCGATGATGAGTACATACCTTGCAGCAGTATTTATTTTTGCAAGGCTGTTGGGGTTTGTACGACTTGCGCCTGTTTTTAACAGAAAAGAGATGCCTACTCTTATTAAATTGAGTTTAATTCTTCTTATGACAATTGTTTTGACAAGTGTTGCAAAACCTGATGTTTCTGTGATGAAAGAGTCTTTTGCTCTTTGCATTTTTTTGAATATTGTTGTCGGAGCACTAATAGGATATATGGCTCAATTAATACTTCTTGCAATTGATGCGGGTGGTGATATGGTCAATATGCAAATGGGATTATCTTCTGCAATGGTATTGGATCCTACTACTTCTTCGCAGGTGTCAATTGTCGGTAAATGTTTTTCGTTTTTAGGGCTTATAATTTTTATGCAGCTTGGGGGAATTTACTGGCTTTTAAGCGCATTAATACACAGTTTTGAGGTGTTTCCTCTTGGGGCAACTTCTATTCCTTTAATGGAGATTGTCAATATGGATTATCTTGTGAAATTATCTTCCAATGTATTGTTTATGGGATTGCAGATAGCATCTCCGATTTTACTTGCAACATTGGGACAGGATATTATTCTCGGCGTAATTTCAAAGACTGCTCCACAGGTAAACGTATTCCAGCTTAGCTTTCTGTTCAAACCTGTTTTGGGTGCAGCTATTATGGTTTGGATTTTGCCTATGCTGGTTAATATTATAACCGATTATTTCTTATCTTATTCAAAAATTATTTAATATGGTGTTCTGAACCATTCTTTAAAAGCATCTATTCTGATAAGTTTTGCTTCTGTGGCTAAATCGCTGTTAATTATTGATTGAATTTCTTTACCTGATTTATGGGAATTTAAATCAAGCGCAAAATCGGATGATCCTTTGCCTGAATAGTGAATTTTTTTATGAAAAAGGTTGGGTACTATTTCCATATATCTGAATCTCAATCCATATTCCAAAATCTTTCCGTAAGGGGTGCGCTTGGGTTCTGCATATTGAGTTACAAAAACATCATAGTTTTGGCTCATCTTTTGAATTACAGGCGAATTTTGAAGTGCCTGTGCAACTTCCGGAGCAACTTTTTTAAGATATAAACCATTAAAATTTATTTGATTGTTATACTTTTTGATGTCCATTTTTTTTACCCAAAGGTATAAAATCTATGAATAAAAATTTTTGCTATGTGTAATAGTATTCTATTATATCCGCTAAATCATACTGCCAGTTACGTAATTGATATATTGTGTTGTCAGGAACAAGATTATCTTGTTGTGCAAGTATATTATGCAGATATGTTTTTTTACAAATGTAGAGAAAATATTCTTCAAATTCTGCAATCAAATATATCATTTCTAAAATCATATAAACCTTCTTTAAACTTATGCATTATTTATAGTGCATAAGATATCATATATTGTGCAAAGTGTCAAGTATTTAAAAAAAATTCTATAATTTTAATATGATAACTTGTAAGTTAGATGATTTAATATGGCAACATAAAACAAGTGCTAAAAAGATTGCACTTGAAACAGGCATTAGCAGAAATACTTTATCCAGATGGAGAAATAATAAGACAGGTGGTTATGATGCTAACTATCTTGACCTGTTGTGCAAATATTTTAATTGCAAAATTTCTGATTTACTTGAGTTTACTCCAGATTAATATCTAAATTTTTTACAAAGTCGCTGATAGCGAACGCTTCAATTGTTCCAACAACAATTTCAAAATCTTTTATTTCTTCTTCCAGCTCTTCTTTCATATGCGCAAGAAGTCCGGGGATTATGATTTTTCTGTTCTTAACCCTGCTTGCAAAATCAAGTTTTTTCAATGTTTTTGCAACCATTTGTGCGGTGAATTTTTCAGCAGACCACGCTGTGAGAACGCTCATCCCGTCAGCAGGTGTTACAATCAGATATGACGGAACAGGCAAACTTTCAAGTTCGTTTGCAACAGCATAAAATGTCAGAGCAAAATTTGTTGTCATAAATATCAATGAATTTTCATCGGGATTATTGAACTCATAAATCTTAGATTCGACTTGAAGCGGTTTTTGCGGGTCAGTGAATATATTTTGTCGCAAGGTCATTAAAGTCGTCATCACAGCTTCGTCAAAGTCCTCAAATACAAACATGTTTGCATACTTACAAATGTAAAAACTCGCTTTTGCGCAGAGCAAATTTAAATCTTGTGTATGTTTAAAATAAACATAAACAGGATTTGAAAAATTTTCATCCTTTTCTAAAACAGCTTTTGTTCTTATTGCGATTAATTCTTCTGATGTTTTTGAAAATTCTTCATCAACAATTTCTTTCAGCGGAAGTTTTTTCAATTCATCATAGGTTATGCAATTAGGAAGTTTTCCGTTTTGGGTGACGATTAAATCAACTTTTAAAAATTCATTTACGCGTTTAATTTCAAAGTTTTTTACCCTGTTGTATTTTTCTTTCCAATCCGGTTTTGCCATATCAATCACAACAGCGATTGCGGTTTTGTTTATAAAGGTTTTTTCATGGCGGTAGAGAACATTTTCTCCGCCGATTTTTACGCCTTTTATCTCAACTGTTTTTTGCGGTTGTTTTGAACTCTGTATAAAAATTTCTTTTAAATCATCAGGCAAGTATGAGCATTTGTCTATGCCAATCTGATGTTTGGCAAGCTTTAGGGCATAAGCCATACATGTCGGGCATCCGCACTCTTTGCAGTTTGTGTGCTCTGCTTTTTTTGCTGCGGGAAGATATTTGAAAATTTGTAATCCTGAAAGCTCTGTCATGCAAGCCTCCTCATCGCAGAAACCGCATCAGGTTTTGTTAAGACAATGTAATCCGCACCGGCTGCTTTTACAGCAGAAGCAGATGCTATCTCCAAAAACATAGCAAGGCTTTCATCTTTAGCTTCTTTTGTTTTTGCAGTTTCTTCGGCTGCAAAAGAGATTAGCGGCATATCAAGATACTTGTCGCCTGATTTTCCCTCAAGCTTAATTTTTTCCATAATACTGTAACCGTATTCAAGCCCGTAGCCAAGTCCGCCGATATCAGTGTCTATAATTATTTTATCTAACGGAAGTCCTAAATCAGAGGTTAAAATATTCATTTCTTTTGCAAGGTTAATATCAATCGGCGTGCGGATTACAAGTCTATGTCCGCCTTGTATGACAAGCGGCACAATATCTTTGTAAGTGTTTTCATCAGCATACGCGATGATACATTCTCTGTCTAAAAGCTTTATCAATTCAGGCCAAAGCTCTCTATCAACACTATCATTTCCTGTTCCTGATATCATAAGAGGTTTTTTAATTAGCGGAAGATACTTTTTTAATGCGGTTTTTCCGCCTAAAATATCTTCCGTAAATTTTAAACCCATTATGTCGCAGTCTTTTTCCAGCTTGTTTTCTGCCTCAAAAATCGGCAGTTCCAAAATGTATTTAACTTTGTCTTTCACCTTGTACTCTGTTCATTATTTCTTCAAATTCAGCTGCATCAAGAGTTTCTTTGTCTAAGAGTTCTCTTGAGATTGCTTCAAGCATATCTCTGTTATCATTTAAGATTTTCTTAGCTTCTTCGTATTTATCGTCAACAATACGTTTCATTTCTTCATCGATTTCAAATGCAACCTGTTCGGAATAATCTCTCTGGTGCCCGAAATCTCTGCCCATAAATACGTTTTCCTGATTTTTGCCGTAAGCCATATTTCCAAGTCTTTCAGACATGCCCCAAGCTGTAACCATTTTTCTTGCTATGTTGGTTACGTTTACAAGGTCTTGAGAAGCGCCTGTGCTTACTCTGTCTTTGCCGTAAATTATTTCTTCAGCTGCACGTCCGCCAAGAGAAACTGTGATTTGTGCAAGCAATTTTGCTTTGTTTGTGTGAACTTTTTCGTCTTTTGGTTTTGTCCAAGTAACACCCAAAGCCCATCCTCTCGGGATTATTGAAACTTTATGAAGCTCGTCTGCATCTTTCATAAGCCTTGCAATTAAAGCGTGACCTACTTCGTGATAAGATGTTAATTCCTTATCTTCATCAGTCATAACTTTACTTTTCTTTTCGATACCTGCAATTACTCTGTCAATAGAGTTATCAATATCGCCCATTGAAATTTTATCTTTGTTATATCTTGCTGCCAAAAGAGCCGCTTCGTTTAAAAGGTTCTGCAAATCTGCGCCTGTAAAGCCTGGTGTACGTTTTGCAAGTGTTTTTAAATCAACTTCTGAATCAAGCTGTTTGTTCTTGGCGTGAACTTTTAAAATTTGTTCTCTGCCGCGAACATCAGGAGCGTTGATATAAATCTGTCTGTCAAATCTTCCCGGTCTTAATAACGCGTTATCCAGGATGTCAGGTCTGTTAGTTGCAGCGATTACGATAATGTTTGTGTTCTCATCAAAACCGTCCATTTCAACAAGCAGCTGGTTAAGAGTTTGTTCACGTTCATCGTGTCCGCCTCCCATACCTGCGCCGCGCTGACGACCAACAGCATCTATTTCATCTATAAATATAATACAAGGTTGATGTTTTTTAGCCTGTTCAAACAAATCTCTTACACGGCTTGCACCTACACCAACGAACATTTCAACGAAGTCAGAACCGCTGATTGAGAAGAAAGGAACGCCTGCTTCACCTGCAACAGCTTTTGCCATTAAGGTTTTACCTGTTCCCGGAGGTCCTACAAGAAGAACGCCTTTTGGAATTTTTGCACCGAGTTTAATATATTTGTCGCCGTTTTTCAAAAAGTCAACAATTTCTTCCAATTCTTTCTTTTCTTCATCAATACCTGCGACATCTTTAAAGGTTGTTTTAACTTTGCTGTCCAAAAGCATTTTAGCTTTGCTTTTGCCGAATGACATTGCCTGAGAACCACCTGCCTGTATGCTTTTTGCCATTACTGCAAGAACAATAATGAACAATATAGGCAAAAGAAGGTAACTTAAAATAGTACCTAAAGCTTTCGAGGAATCTGTTGCGCGTGTTACCTGAACATCCGCATCTGATGCATCCAATTTTTTCATTAAATCAGGATCATATGCAGGAGTTAAAACTTTGTATTTTATAACAGGAGCTTGTTTTTCAGCCAAACCAAACGGATTTTCTGCTGTGGGAGCAAGAGTTTTTGCCGGTTTAGCCTTTTTTGCTTCCGGCTGAACTTTTGGAACTGCGATGATAAAATCTTCTGCTTTTTCTATTTTCTTGAATTCATTTTTGCTTAATTTTTCCAAGAAATTAGAATAAGAAATTTCTTCGATTTGTGTTGCAGGTCCGGACATAATCACGGAAGATGCGAAAAGCAATACCACGATTGCTAAAACGATATACATTCCTGCAGATTGACTTGTTTTCATCAGATAGTCCTCTCACTTTCTATAAACGTATGTTTATTATATCTTAAAAATTGAAAAAATACTATACAAGATAGGCTACTTTGTAGCAAATTTTTTTATATTGGTATTTTGTATATGAAAAAGGAAATAACATGGCCATAGTAGACAGACTAATAACAAGAATAGAAACAAGTAAACCCGGTTCAAGCATCAAAAGTGTGTTAAAGTCAGGTACAGAAGTCGAAGTTGTAAAAGGAAAAACTTTAAACACAGTTAAAGTCATAAGAAAAAGAAAAAACGGCTGTATTATCACAACGCTTTTAAAAAAAGTTAAAGATATGTATATGCTTAAAAAGGTTAAGGAAGAACACAGATTCGGTGTAATTAATATTGATTATAAATCTGACGGTTCCCGCGTTGTTCAAATCAGAACCTGCGACAAAACAGGAAGAAATTCGAGGGCAAATACAGGTTTTTATAAAACTACGATGGAAGAAAATATATTTGCAAAAGGTGTCAAAATAAACTCTCCTGAAGAAGAATTAAAATTTCCGAGAAACGAACGCAGCGCAGATATTTTGTTTTTAATCCACCTGAAACAAATGAGAAAAAATGAAAGATATAAACTTCCGACTGAAAACTATACATTAAAACAAGACTTTATGTATGAAGAACACGATTTGAAGAATTGTAAACAATATAATTAATTTTGAAATCTCGATTTTTGCATTGTTTTTATATATGCAGAGAGAGAGATTTTATATGAAAATAGTAAACTTTGAAACAATTAAAGAAAAAGTTAACAAGCTTGATGCTATGGCACAAACTGATTTAACCAAGATTAACACAGTTTTTCCTCAAAATGATAACGGTAAATCTGTTTCAGAAAGAATGAAAATTTTCTTTTCGGTAGCAGACGGTGATATGTCATTTAAGGTTTAGATTTCATCGACAGAGATGCTTGTAATTCCTGAATTTCTGGCACTGTCCATGACTTTAACCATTGCACCGTGTGTAGAATCAGCATCAGTTTTTATTAAAAGTCCGTCAGGATAATCTTTAGCCTGTGATTTAATAGTAGATTCCAATTTGTCAGCAGAAATTTCGCTGCCGTCAAGATAGAATTTATCGCCTGCATCAACCATAACGGTCATAATTTTAGGTTCTTTATCCTGCTTTTGTTCCTGCGCAACATTTTCCGGTACGGTAAGATTTAGCCCCTGCTGGTCAAGCATAGGCGCAATTACCATCATAATGATTAGCAGTACCAAAAAGATATCTGTTAACGGTGTTATATTTATTTCATTAAATGTATCTCTGTTGCGTCCCATTTTTTTACCCTCTTTGTAGATTTTGGCGTTGCTTTCTAAATTTTGGATAGTCGCTTTTGCTCCCGTTTTTATCCTTTTTTCTTAAGTTTTTCTTGCTCTTTTTTGCTTAAAGGTTCACCTGCTACAATAAGTTTTTTATACTCGGCATCTTGTGCCGCATTCATAATTTCCATTATTTTGGCACTTTTAACTTTTTCGTCAGCTTTAACAACAAGTTCAGGTTTTTCAAGCTGCGCCTTTAAAGTAACCAGTTCCTCAGACAAATTTGCTTCAGTTACAGGTGAACCGTTAAGGTACATAGTACCGTCTTTGGTTACGGAAACGGTAGCGTTTCGTTGTTCTATTGCAACACCGCTGTTAATTTCGGGAACCGTAATAGAACTGTCATTTGATTGGAAAGTCGGAGCGACTACCATCATGATGATTAACAGTACCAAAAAGATATCCGTTAACGGTGTTATATTTATTTCTGTAAAAAGAGCTTCTTTGCCCTTGTTGGTTTTCATTGCCATTTTTAGATAATCCTTAGTATCTTAGTGCCTTAAAGTGATATGTTAGCATTACTTGGAGTTGTTGATTCATCTGTTGAATCTACAAAACTCAAGAACAATAATTTGATTAATTGGAAATCGTCTTCATAACGTTTTACGATTGATTGGAATGAGTTGTAGAAAATTACCGCTACAATCGCAACACCAAGACCGAATGCTGTTGCAATCAATGCTGATGCAATACCTGATGCTACTGCTGCTGATTGGTTTCCTTGAGATGCCAAATCCTGGAATGTGAAAAGAATTCTTACAACTGTACCAAACAAACCTAAGAATGGAGCAACACCGCCAATTGTACCTAAAATAGTTAAGTGGCTTTCCAATTTTCTTGTTGCTAATGATGCTGCAATATCAAATGAACGTGAGAATCCGTTTTTTTGTTCAGAGAAAATTCTGACAGCTTCTTCTGTTACTTCACCGATAACGCCGCCGCATTGTACAGCTAAATTTTGTGCACCGTCAAGATTATTTTTTACAAGTTCCTTTTGAAGTCTTGGAATGAATAAAACAACATCTCTTTTATTCTTTTTGTAAAAAGAAAATCTGTTGATTACTACGGCTACTACCAGTATTGAACATACTAAGATTGGTAGTAATACAGGCCAGTCCATTGCGATTGATTGTGCTAATAAGTTCATAATTTTATCCTCTTTTTCTTCTGTTGTTTTTTTTGTTTGGAGTTTTATTTGCTCCTAGTTATATCCCGATGCTCCAAATACGTTGTAGTCAAACGTAAATTGAATATCTATACTTTGTCCTTTAAATTCCGCAGGAAGCGGTCTGAAAGGTGCTGTTGCCTGTACGGCATTTATTGCTGCTTTGTCAGCCCCGGGCAAACCTGATGATTTAAATACGCTGCATGAAAGTAATCTTCCGTCTTTTGCGATTTTGAAAAGTAAAACAACACGTTTACTTTCGTTTCCTTTAGGAGGATCCCAATTCATCTTGATGCGTCTTTGCAATTCTCTCATGTAAGGTCCGAAATCAGGTTCTCTTACTGCATCTATCCCAGGTCTTCCGTTAGGATTGCCCGGACCGGGATTGCCGTAGCCGCCTGTTCCGCCTCCGCCGCCTTT